>JANLWV010000442.1:0-10776 GCA_031364765.1 Vicinamibacteria bacterium | reverse complement strand
TTTCGGGCGTTTCAGGAATGCGTGGGCGAACCCAGCCTGATCGTGGAGTATCCGAACATCGGCTACTACGGCGTCGCCTTGGGCACTCGGGCGTCGCTGATCGATGGAAACGGTCTGGTCGACCGGTTCGTCGCGCGGAACTGGGCAGCAAGAGAGGGACGTCCCCGGGGCCGGCCCGGCCACGAGAGCAAGATGACGGTCGACTACGCCCTCAAGCGGAAAATCCACTTTGTGCGCGAGATGTTTGAACCGTACCGGTCCACGATGTCGACCGACTACGGCATCCTACTGTCTCTCGACCCCAGGATTCTCTGTGTTCTTCCCGGGAAGGCGGACGAGCTCCGTGGGCTCAAGCAGAGACTTGTCGACTCACCGAGCGCCAAGTCGCTTGACACCCTGCAATTTCTGGAGGACCTCGAAAAACGCGACGGTGTAAACATCGACGTGGTCTGCAAAGAGGACGCGACGCCGCGTGACTGCAGTCCGAGCGGCATCAACCGCGCGAACAAACCCGGCATGTAGGGGCGACTCTGGTGGTCGCCGCGCATCCGCGCGGGCGCAGGCACAAGGCCTGTCCCTACACGTAGTCTTCGATCGGGGGACACAGGCACATGAGGTTTCGATCGCCGTAGGCGTTGTCGATCCTCGCCACGTGAGGCCAGAACTTCTTCTCCCAGGTCCAGGGTGCGGGAAACGCCCCTTCTTCGCGGGGGTACGGGTGGGCCCACGCATCGGCGGTCACCATGGCCGCGGTGTGCGGCGCGTTCTTGAGGGGATTGTCCTTCGGGTCGATCTTTCCTTCGACCACGCGACCGATCTCGCTGCGAATGCGAACCATGGCCTCGCAGAAACGATCCAGCTCCGCGAGCGATTCGCTTTCGGTGGGTTCGATCATCAGTGTGCCCGGAACCGGGAACGACATGGTCGGCGCGTGGAAGCCGTAATCCATGAGTCGCTTGGCTACGTCTTCCGCCTCGATACCAACCGCCTTGAACTCACGCAGGTCAAGGATGAACTCGTGCGCGCAACGGCCGTGTTTGCCCGTATAGAGGACATGGAAGTGGGCGGAGAGCTTCTTCGCCATGTAGTTGGCGTTCAGGATCGCGGTCTCCGTGGCGAGCTTCAGGCCGTCTGGTCCCATCATGGCGATATAGGCCCACGAGATCGTGAGGATCGATGCGCTCCCGAGCGGCGCCGCCGATACCGGACCGGTGACCGACTGCGGCGAGAGAGGGTGTCCGGGCAGGAATGGGATCAGGTGGGAGGCCACCGCGATGGGCCCCATCCCCGGACCGCCGCCGCCGTGGGGAATGCAGAACGTCTTGTGCAGGTTGAGGTGGCAGACATCGGCGCCCATGTCCGCCGGTCTGGTAAGGCCGACCTGGGCGTTCATGTTGGCGCCGTCCATGTAGACCTGCCCGCCGCGCTCATGCACGATCTCGCAGATCCGCTTGACCTCCTCTTCGAAGACGCCGTGGGTGGAGGGATACGTGATCATGAGGGCGGCCAGCCGATCCTTGTGCTCTTCGGCCTTCCTCTCGAGATCGGCGAGATCGACGTTGCCCCGCTCGTCGCAGGCGACCACGACCACCTTGAAGCCCACCATGACCGCCGAGGCCGGATTGGTGCCGTGGGCAGAAACCGGGATGAGGCAGACGTCGCGCTCTCCCTGTCTTGAGGCGTGATAGCCGCGAATGCAAAGGAGGCCGGCGTATTCGCCCTGCGCTCCGGAGTTCGGCTGCAGGGAGACACCCGAAAAGCCGGTGATCTCGGCGAGCCAGTCGGACAGCTCCTGGGCGAGGCGCAGATAACCCTTCGCCTGTTCCTGCGGAGCGAACGGATGCACGTTGGAGAAGCCCGGAAGGGTGAGCGGGAGCATCTCGGATGACGCGTTCAGTTTCATCGTGCATGACCCGAGCGGAATCATCGAGTGGGTGAGCGAGAGATCCCGCGACTCCAGGGTCTTGATGTAGCGCAGCATCTCGTGTTCGGCGTGGTAACGGTTGAACACGGGATGGGTGAGGAAGGCCGACTTCCTTTCGAGCGATTCGGGAACGGTGACCTGAACCTCGTCGCTCAGCCTCGCGAGGTCCTGAGTGAGGGCCACGCCGGAGAACACCTCGATCAGGTCCTGCACGTCCTTTGTCTGCGTCGTCTCATCCAGCGTCACGGCGAGACCCGTCTTCACCCAACGCAGGTTCATACGTCTCTTGGCCGCTCGTCGCGCGATCCCATGGGCCTTGGCCGCAGTGGTCTTGACCGAAATCGTGTCGAAGTACGTCTCGTGTTGAAGGGTCAGGCCGGCCTTGCGCAAACCGGCGGCGAGGAGCCGGGCGAGGCCGTGGACGCGGGTGGCCATCTGTTTCAGGCCCTTTGGCCCGTGGTAGACCGCGTACATGCTGGCCATGACCGCAAGCAGAACTTGAGCGGTGCAAATGTTGGATGTGGCCTTGTCACGACGGATGTGCTGCTCGCGGGTTTGAAGGGCGAGGCGATAACCTCTCTTGCCCTGGGCGTCCTTCGAGACGCCAACCAGGCGACCCGGGATCACCCGCCGCATTTCCTCTCGCGCCGACATGAACGCCGCGTGCGGGCCGCCGAAGCCGATGGGAACGCCAAACCGCTGGGCCGAGCCGATGCAGATGTCCGCGCCCATTTCTCCCGGCGCTTTGTAGATCGTGAGCGCCAGCAGGTCGGTTGCGAAGGTGGTGATGGCTCCCTTCGCTTTCGCCTTGGCGGCGATGGCTGACAGATCCTCGACCCGGCCGGTGGTGGACGGGTACTGGAGGAGAACGCCAAACACGTCCGACTTGACGGAGATCTTCGAGGGCTCAAGCACGCGCACTTCGATCCCGAGAGGAAGGGCCCGCGTCTTCACCACCGCGATGGTCTGGGGGTGAACGTCGTTCGCCACCACAAAGACGTTCCGCGTCCCCGAAGAGGTGGCCTGGGCCATGTGCATGGCCTCGGCGGCGGCCGTGGCTTCATCGAGAAGGGAGGCGTTCGCCAGAGGCAGCGCGGTGAGATCCGCGATCATGGTCTGGAAGTTGAGAAGCGCTTCCAGCCGGCCTTGCGAAATCTCGGCCTGATACGGAGTGTACTGGGTGTACCAGCCGGGATTCTCCAGAATGTTGCGGCGGATGACCGACGGAGTCAGACAAGCGGTGTAGCCCATCCCGATGAACGACCGCCAGGTCTCATTCGACTCTGCGATCGCGGTGATGCGGGTGAGAAGTTCGCTTTCTGAGAGGGCCTCGGGCAGGTTGAGAGACCGGCGAAGGTGGATCGAGGGGGGAACCGTCTCCTCGATCAGGGCATCGAGAGAAGGAGCGCCGAGCGATTTGAGCATCGCGGCGCGATCCGCTTCGGAAGGACCTACGTGCCTCCTGGAAAAGGTGTCGGCCGGCTGTAGATCCGAGAACTTCATCTCTCAGTGGCCGCTCTTGACGAGGGCGTCGTACTGCGCAGCGCTCATCAGGGCTTCCACTTCGGAAGGGTTCGCCACCTGGACTTCGATCATCCAGGCTTCGCCATATGGATCCGAATTCAGGGTCTCGGGCTTTTTCTGAAGAGCATCGTTCACCGCGGTCACCTTCCCCGTCACCGGCGAGAAAAGCTCGGAAACCGCCTTCACCGACTCGACGGTTCCAAAACGACCCCCGGCGGTGACCGCGGCGCCGACCTTCGGCAGCTCGACGAAAACCACGTCGCCGAGTTGTTGTTGGGCGTGATCGGTGATTCCAATGCGGCCTACTGAGCCGGTGAGGCGGACCCATTCATGGTCTTTCGTGTACCGCAGATCGTTGGTCAAGACAGTCTCCTTTACTTCGCCCGCTTGTAGAAGGGCGTCTTCACGATTTCCGCACCCACCGAAACTCCCCGGATCTCAATTCCAAGATGCGATCCAATGGCCGCATGAGAGGAAGGCACGTACGCGAGGCCGATGTTCTTCTCAAGGAACGGCGCCATCGAGCCCGAAGTCACCACCGAAACCGGCGCTCCGCCGACCAGAACGGGATAGCCATGGCGGGCAATACCCCGCTCCTTCATCTCGAAACCCACCAGCTTCCGCGCCGGTCCGTTGGCCTTCTGCTCCGCGAGGATGGCGCGACCGTTGAAGTCTCCCTTGTGGGGTTCGACGCAGACGATCCACCCAAGCCCGGCCTCGACCAGCGTGGTGGTCTCGTCGATGTCGTTGCCGTACAGACACATTTTCGCTTCGAGTCGCAAGGTGTCGCGGGCGCCGAGGCCGGCGGGAACGAGCCCGTCGCCTGAACCCGCGGACAGGAGGGCGTCCCAGAGGGCCGGAGCGTCTGCCGACGAGACCATGAGTTCAAAGCCGTCTTCTCCGGTGTAACCAGTCCGCGCCATGGTGACGGGCAGGCCCAAAACCGTTCCCGTGGTGAACTTGTAGTAGCCCACCGACCCAAGCTCGGACGGGGTGAGCCGCTGAAGAATGGACGCGGCCTTCGGGCCTTGCAGGGCGAGGAGTGCTAGTTCGTCGCTGCGATCGTTGATGTCGCATCCGGTCGGGCCCTGGGACTGAAGCCAGGCCAGGTCCTTGGCCCGATTGCTCGCGTTGACGACCAGCCGGAACCGTTCGGCGTTGAAGCGGTACACGATGATGTCGTCCACCGGCGCGCCGCTCGGCATGGGCAGCGCCGAATACTGGGCAAAACCCTCCTGGAGTTTGGCGACATCGTTCGAAGTCACCCGCTGCAGGAAGCCGAGAGCGCCCGGACCTTCGATGTCGACCTCGCCCATGTGCGAGACGTCAAAAAGCCCGGCGGCGCGACGGACCGCGAGATGCTCCTTGATCACGCCCAGCCCCTTGAGGGAGTAGTCAATCGGCATATCCCAGCCGCCGAAAGCGACCATGCGGGCGCCTTCGGCGATGTGTTGGGCGTGAAGCGGCGTTTTGAGAAGCAAGGGCTCGATCAAACGGCGAGCTGCCGAATGGCCTCGCGAACCGATGGATCGTCGGGGGCGTGAAGATACAACGAACGAAGAATCTGGAGGGCTTCCTCGCCCTTCGCCTTGCTCAGCTGCTTCATCAGTTCCTGAACGCGGGAGGCCGAACCAGGCGAGGTCACAAACGCTCCGACCGGGGACGAGCGAAGGCCTCGCCACAAGACTTCGGTGGACTCCCGGGAATCGGGGTCCAGAAACAGGGCCTCCCGCGCCTCGGCGATAGCCTTGCCCGGGCTGTCCGCATCGAGGTGCGCCCGGGCCCGGGCGAGATGAGCCTTCAAAGCCTGGGCGGTCTCTTCGCGTGACGGCCTGGGAACATTCGAGGGGAGGCAGGACTTGAGTCGCGACCGGAGCAGATGGGTGCGCAAGGCTCTCAACTGTATGGAGACCTCATCCATGCTCGGACGATCGGCGGGGTTCTTGGTGATCATCCGATGAATGAGGGCCGCAACCCGGGCCGGAGTTTCGGGGGCGAGCGTGAGCACCGGGGTGGTCGGCTCAGAAACGATGTTGAAGAGAACCGCGTGGAGGGTCGCACCGCGGAATGGTTTGAAGCCGGTGATGAACTCGAAAAACACCGCCCCGCAGGAGAACACATCGGACCTCGGATCGGCGGCTTTGCCGGTCGCCTGCTCGGGACTCATGTAGTCGGGGGTTCCGAGAATGACGCCCTTGCGGGTGAGCGTCTGGTGCGTCTCCATGCGGGCGAGGCCAAAATCGAGGATCTTGGTGAGCCCCAGCCGCGTGACCATGATGTTGGCGGGCTTGATGTCGCGATGAACCACGCCCCGGCTGTGCGCATACGAGAAGCCGTCGCACGACTCGGCAAAGATACGAAGCTTCTCGGTAATGGGAATCTCCGACGAGACTTCGATGAGGCGTCGCAGATCCTCGCCGTCGAGGAGCTCCATGGCCATGAAGAGCCGGCCGTTGGTCTCCCCCAGATCGAAAACCTTGACCACGTGCGGGTGATCCATCCGGCCGATCGCCTCGGCCTCCCGCCGGAAGCGCTCCTGAATCTCGTCGCTCGCTCCTTCAAACGGAAGGGTCTTGAGGGCAACGATACGGTCGAGCACAGTGTCCCGCGCCTTGAAGACGAGACCCATAGCGCCCTCGCCGAGCTTCTCCCCTAGTTCGTATCGCCCGAGCCGGGTGGGATTCATCGAACCCCTAACCCGGATTATTCATGAGGAATCGTCGCGAGGCGTTCGAGACTGTGCCCATGGCGGTCAAGCGCAGCGACGGGCGAAGAACTGTATTGAACATACTGCGACGTGTCGAGGAGCGAGCACGACCGCCAGGGGCGCGGTATCGGACGTCGCAGCAGATTCCCTCATGAATAGTCCGGGTTGACTATTCGGTGTAGCGCAGAAGGATGACGGAAACGTTGTCTTTGCCTCCAGCCTCAAGCGCCGCGGCGATCAGGGCCGCGCAGCCTTCGGCGAGCGGCTTCTTCTCATGCGCGACCATGATCGACTGAATCAGACTGTCGTTGATCATGGAGTGGAGTCCGTCCGAACAGATGAGGGTGACGTCCCCGTCTTGAAGAATCTGCTCGACCGCCTGGGGCTCAATCGTCTCCTTGGCGCCCACCGCCTTGGTGATGACGTTTTTCAAGGGATGGCGCTCG
Organism: Vicinamibacteria bacterium; assembly: GCA_031364765.1. GTDB lineage: Bacteria > Acidobacteriota > Vicinamibacteria > Fen-336 > JAGNNV01 > JAGNNV01. Next base: position 4,175 of record JANLWV010000442.1, on the reverse strand, counting down.
ATCTCCTCGACGGTGAGGATGCCTTCCGACCAGGCCGCGGTCACCCAACTGTCGTCACGAGAGAGTTGCGAGAGAACGCTACCGCGGAAGAGGTAGGCTCGGCTGTCTCCGGCCCAGCCCACGGTCAGCACGTTGCCCGCCACCAGACCCGTGACCACTGTCGTACCCATGCCCGTGTACTCTTCTTGAGAGTCGGCGGTCTTGAAGACCTTGCGATTGGCAAGCTTGATGGCGGTGCAAAGCCGGTTGCCATGGAAGGAGAGGTTCACATCAAGGCCATACGGCCAGGTGATTTCCTTTTCCTTTTCGCTCTTGTCGACGAATCCCTTGATCGTCTCCAAAGCCAGCTTGGAAGCCACTTCCCCGGCATTGTGGCCGCCCATTCCGTCGCAAACGACATAGAGGCCGATGGCGTCATCGACGTCAAAGCTGTCCTCGTTCAGTTTGCGACGACGTCCGACGTCTGTCAGGCCGTAACTCTCTAGCACTTGTGCCCTCTTTTCTTCAGAATCGTGCGTCCGGCTCTGAAAAGACCGGTTCGACGGGCCTCAGGATAGCGGCTTTGGAAAGTTCGGTCAAAGAAGGCCCAGAGGTCAGGAGCGCGCGCCAAAATCCTGGCGGGCGGCCGCGATGAGCGATCCGGCGTAACGCCGGATCGCGGTCTCGTTCTCACCCTCGATCATCACCCGCAACTTCGGCTCCGTCCCGCTCCAGCGCACCAGAATCCGGCCCCGACGCCCGAGAGATTTCGAGACGGAGCGCATGCCCGCCTGAAGCCTCTTCATCTCCTCGAGGGGCCGCCTGCGTGGAAGGGTGACGCTTTCAAGAATCTGCGGCACGCGGGTCATGGCCTCGGCCGCGAGTTCCGAGAGGGGTTTCTCCCTGCGGATCATGAGGGCCAGAACCTGAAGCGCGGCCACAATGCCGTCCCCGGTGGAGGCATGGTCGAGAAAGACCAGGTGTCCGGACTGTTCGCCTCCGAGATTCAGGCCGCCCTTTCGCATGGCATCCACCACGTGCCGGTCGCCCACCGCCGTCCTCACCAGCTTGATCCTCCGCTCGGCGAGGGCCCTTTCGAGACCGAGATTGCTCATCACGGTCGCCACCACCGCCTTTTTCCTGAGCAGACCCATCTCCGCCATCTCCAGCGCGCACATGGCGAGGACCGAGTCGCCATCGATCACCAGGCCGTGTTCATCGATGAGGACGACCCGATCGGCGTCGCCATCCAGGGCGATCCCCATCTGCGCCGAGGCTTTCACAACCTCGGCTCTCACCTTGTCGGGATGCAGCGCCCCGACACCTTCGTTGATGTTGACGCCGTCGGGCTGAACGCCGATCGAGAGAACCGTGGCGCCCAGTTCAGAGAAGACGGCGGGAGCCACGCGATAGGCCGCGCCATGAGCGGCATCGACCACAAGTCTCAGACCTTCCATGGAGAGGTTGCGCGGGAAGGTGCTCTTGGCGAAGGCCACATAACGCCCTCGCGCGTCATCGACCTTGAAGGCCTGGCCGATTCCCGGCCCGGTTTTCCTGGCCGAAAGCGGTATCCCACCCTTCACGATCTCTTCAATCTGCGCCTCCAGTTCGTCCGCGAGCTTGAAGCCATCCCGCCCGAAGATCTTGATGCCGTTGTCCTGAAAAGGATTGTGGCTGGCGCTGATCACGATGCCGAGGTCGGCTCTCATGCTGGTGGTGAGGTGAGCGATGGCCGGTGTGGGGATGGGGCCCGAGAGAAGCACGTCGCCGCCCATCGAGCAGATGCCCGAGGCGAGAGCGGTTTCGATCATGTAGCCCGAGAGACGCGTGTCTTTGCCGATCAGGATCCGGGGCGGGTGCTTGATCCCGGCGGCCGCGACCACCACCGCGGCCTGTCCGATTTTGAGCGCGATCTCGGGAGTCATCGGTTCCAGATTCGCCACACCCCGCACTCCGTCGGTTCCAAACAAGCGGGTTTCTCTCTTTCTTCCGGTCCCCGTCTTTCTGGCCATCTTGTGTTCGTTTCCTTTCTCGGCAGGTCGGGTTTTGGCAGGTCGGGCGGCGCGGATCAGGCCGTCGCGCTGCGATGGCGGGGTGAGACCAATCCCCGCCTTCGCAACTGCGCGCGGAGGGCTTCGCTCAACTCTTTCGGCTCGCCGAGCCGCACCATCGCTCCCGCGGAAACGAGGCTTATGGCGCCCGTCTCCTCGGACACCACGAGGGCCACAGCATCCGTGTCTTCGGTCACGCCAATGGCGGCGCGGTGCCGGCTGCCGAGGGTTCGCGAGAGTTCCGGGTTCACGGTGAGCGGCAAAAAACAGGCGGCGGCCGAGAGGCGATCGGCCTGAACCACCACCGCGCCATCGTGAAGTGGGGACCCCGGCGTGAAGATGTTGCAAAGCAGGTCATAGGTAACCACGGCATCCAGGCGCACCCCCGTCTCGGCGAACGACTTGAGCCCCATGTCACGCTCGAACACGATCAGCGCCCCGGTCTTGGCCGAGGAGAGAGACTGGGCGGCGAGAACAATCTCGTCCAGCACATCGTCGGTTGATGAGGGACCGGTGCGACCAAAGAGCGCCCGCCCCAGTGAGGCGAGGAGTTTGCGAATCTCGGCCTGAAAAACCACGATGCCGGCGAAAGCGACGTAGGGCAGGACGTTCCTGAGCAGGAAGGTGAGGAGACGAAGCTCCAGCAGGGTGGCGATGAGGAAGAGAGCCACCACACCCATGGCGCCGAGCACGATATGGGTGGCCTGCGTCCCGCGTACGAACTTTATGAGTCGATAGAGGAGAAAACCGATAATCGCGACGTCGAGGAGGTCCTTGAACGTGACCTCGCCAGCCGACAGAAGCCCTTGGAGCGTTTCGAAGGTGGAGCCACCCATCTGGCTAATGTTCTGTCTCGGAGTATCCGTCACACGGGAGGGTCGATGTTTCCCGTATCGCTGCTTCGGTGGCCAGCCCGCGCCCTTAAGAAAGCTTCGGCTCGGGCATCGGTCCGAGAAAGGGAACGACGATCTCCGGCTTCTCCGACGGACTCTCGGTGACCACCGCGGGGGCCTGAGGGGGCTGGACGGGGGGGAGATTCATCTTCTCGCCGCGGACAATCTGGAGAACCTGCAGACCGTCGAGCGACTCGTGTTCGAGAAGGGCTTCCGCAATAATCTTGAGTTCCCCGAGCCTCTGCTTGAGCAGAGCGCTGCCGCGCGCGAACTGCTCGGTCACGATGCGTCGAACCTCTTCGTCGATCTGAATGGCGGTCGCTTCGGAATAGTCCTGGGACCGGCCAAACTCCTTGCCCAGGAAGATGGCTTCGTCCTTCTTCCCGTAGGCCAGAGGCCCGAGAGCGCTCATTCCCCACTCGCAAACCATGCGCCGCGCCATCTCGGTCGCCTGCTCGATGTCATTTGAAGCGCCGGTGCTGATGGCCTTGAAGGCCAGTTCCTCGGCAATGCGACCGCCCATGCAGACGGCGATCCGATCCTCGAGTTGTTCTTTCGTCCAGTTGTGCTTCTCTTCGGTCGGCAACTGCTGGGTGAGGCCCAGGGCCAGGCCGCGCGGGATGATCGTGACTTTGTGAACGGGGTCGGCATGAGGAAGGATGGCGGCGAGGAGCGCATGACCGCCCTCGTGGTAGGCGGTGACCTTCTTCTCTTCGTCGGTGATCATCAAGCTCTTGCGCTCAGCGCCCATCATGACCTTGTCCTTGCTGGACTCGAACTCGGCCATGTTGACGACCTTCTGATTCCGGCGCGCGGCCAAAAGAGCCGCTTCGTTCACAAGATTCGCAAGATCGGCGCCCGAGAAACCGGGGGTGGCCTTGGCCAGCGTCACCACATCGACATCGGGGCCCACGGGAATCTTGCGGAGGTGAACATGAAGGATGCCCTCTCGGCCCCGGACATCCGGCCGAGAGACGACAACCCGCCGGTCGAAGCGACCCGGACGGAGGAGCGCCGGGTCGAGAACGTCGGGACGGTTGGTCGCGGCCACGAGAATGACGCCCTCGGTGCCCTCGAAACCGTCCATTTCGACGAGCAACTGATTCAGCGTTTGCTCGCGTTCGTCGTTGCCGCCGCCAAGGCCCGCGCCGCGATGACGACCGACGGCGTCGATTTCGTCGATGAAGATGATGCACGGAGCGTGTGCCTTACCCTGCTCGAACAGGTCGCGCACACGGCTGGCGCCGACGCC
>JANLWV010000439.1:0-24457 GCA_031364765.1 Vicinamibacteria bacterium | reverse complement strand
GACTACAACAGCGCGGTCCCCCAGGCGAAGGGTCAAGCCGAGCAGCAGGTTCGGGCGGCTGAGGGTTACTCCCTGGAGCGCGTCAACGTGGCCGAAGGCGACGCCAAGCGATTCGAGGCGGTCTACGAGGAGTATCGAAAGGCGCCCCAGGTCACCCGAAGGCGTCTCTACCTGGAAACCCTGGCCCGCGTTCTCGAACGGTCGGGGAACAAGGTCATCGTCGATTCGCAAGCCAGGGGGGTCCTGCCCCTGCTTCAACTCGACAGCCTGACCAACCTGAGCAAGGACAAGAAATGAGCCAGCGCCTCGTCAACAACGTCGTTCGAGCGGCCATCCTGATCGTCCTCGGTCTCTCGAGCCTGTACACCCTGGGCGAAACCGAGCAGGCTGTGCTCACCATCTTCGGCAAGCCGGCGGGCGCCGCCGTGACCTCCCCCGGACTGCACCTGAAAATCCCGTTCATCCAGGCGGTCAACCGGTTCGACAAGCGCTGGCTGGAGTTCGACGGCGATCCCAATCAGATCCCCACCAGGGACAAGAAGTACCTGTGGATCGAGACCTATGCGCGCTGGCGGATCTCTGATCCTCTCCGCTTCTACCAGGCGGTCCAGGACGAGCGCGGCGCGCAGAGCCGCCTCGACGACATTGTAGATGGCGAGACCCGGAATGCGGTTGCGTCCTTCGACGTGATCGAGCTGGTGCGGGCCTCCAATCGGGCCTTCGAGGTCACCGAGGAACTGAGCGGCGTCGAGGAAGACTCGGAGGTCGACGTCAAAGTGGTCACCGGTCGCTCGAAGATCGCCGAGGTCATCCTGGGCAAGGCGGCGGCCATCACGCCCCAGTTCGGGGTTGAGCTGGTGGACGTGCGCTTCAAGCGAATCAACTATGTCGAGAGCGTTCAGGCCAAGGTCTTCGATCGGATGATTTCCGAACGGAAACGCATTGCTGAGAAGAGCCGGTCTGAAGGCGCGGGGCGAGCGGCCGAGATCCGCGGTCAGAAGGAACGCGATCTGCTCGCGGCTTCGTCCGAGGGCTACAAGAAGGCGCAGTTCCTGAAAGGAGCCGCCGATGCCAAAGCCACCGGAATTTTTGCCCGCGCCTACGAACGGGACGCCGACTTCTACGCGTTCCTCAAGTCTCTTGAGACTCTCGAGAAAACGATCGACGCGAAATCCGTTCTCGTACTTTCGACGGAGTCGGAACTACTCAAGTACCTGAAGGGCGCAGGCGGCCGGTAGGACCATGGCGAGACTCATATCCAAGCGAAATGGCCGGAACTCGGCAACTCGATTATCGAATCGCCTGATTCACTCAGGCGATTCGAGCGTTTGCCGAGTGCAGGCCAGGGGGGCCTAGGGGGGCCGGGTCCGTGTCTGGCCCCCCTAGAATAAAGATGGGAAGGATCGTCGAACTGATCACCGATGTGGCCGCCTCCGCTGACGAGGAAGGCGCCAGTCTCACGCTTTCGGCCGGCGACTTCGATCGGCTTCGGGACGACTGGGGAGACGATGAGATCGAGGACGCTCTGGCCCTGGCCCAGACTGCGTTTCACCACGAGGCGGTCACCGAGGCGGCCGACTCTCTTTCCACTCGGGTCATCGAAGTCCTGGGAACGTTCGCGGACGAAAAACGTTTCGCCGATTGCTCCGACCCCAGCGCCCAACTCCCCACCGAAACGCTGGCCCAGCTGGCCCGAAGCGTCTCTTATCTCGAAGAGGCTCTCGCCCTCGTGCGCGACGCGCCCGCGCCCGACCGGACCCGCTTCGACAAGCTTCTGGAACGGCTCGCGAATCGCGGCATCGAGGCCGAGATGGCCGGGGCTCCGCTCGTCCCAAAAGCGGAGGACGAGGTCGAACACTAGGGGCCATGTTGTGGCCCGTGCAATGAGTCGGGTATAAAGGCGTCACGTCCCGGGCATCCCCTGAATGCGATGTAAGGTCCCGGACCCTCGAAGACCAAGAAACGCTTCCCAGTCCTGAAGAACCTTAGCGCCCACCTATAAGGAGAACGAACCGCGCGAAGCGTCGCCTGAAGGGGCGCTCCTGCGCGCGTACAAGTGTTTATGGCGGAAAACATCGTACTGGCCGAGATGACCTGGCCCGAAGTTCTTCAGGCCACGGAAGACAGGAAGGCGGTCGCTCTTGTCCCCCTCGGCGCCACCGAGGCCCACGGCCCGCATCTGCCTCTGGCCACCGCCACCTACGTCGCCATCGACACGGCGAAGCGGGCGGCCCGAAAGCTGAAGGGCCACGGCGTCCGGGCCATCGTCTTTCCGAACATCTCCTACAGCGTCTCCGAGCGCGCCGCCGATTTCCCGGGGACTCTGTCCTTGTCGCGGGCGACCGCCCTCGCCTTCCTGAAGGAAGTAGCCCTAAACGCCACCAGACACTTCCGCGCCATGGCCTTCGTCAACACCCACCTCGATGCCGCCCATCTGGAGGTCCTGAAACAGGTGGTGGACGAGTCGAAGAAAGCCGGAGTGTCGGCCTGCTTTTTGGACCTGACCAAGAAGCGCTGGTCTCAGCAACTCGGTGAGGCTTTCCAGAAAGGCGACCACGCGGGAGCCTTCGATACCTCAGCCATGATGGCCCTTAACCTGCCCCTGGTGCGCGAGCACGAACGAATCAGCATTCCCCCCATGGACGGTCTCGTCGCATCGATGAAGAAGGGCGCCAAGACGTTTAAAGAGGCGGGCGGGGAGGACGCCTACTTCGGCGACCCGGGGGCCGCGACCATCGAAGACGGAGAGAACATCCTCGAGCAACTGGCGGAGATCTGTTCGCTCTGCGTCATGGAGCACCTGGCCAGCAAGTCGTAGGTGGCACACAAGCTGCGGCCGCCGGCCGTGGTCGTGTGACGTAGAATCGCCCCATGGTCCGTATTGCAAAAAGTTCGGCGTGCACGCAGTTTTTTGACACCGTTTGGAATGGAGACTTGAATGGGTAGTTCTCTCTTTGCGCGAAAGCCGATTGAAAGCCTCCTGTCGGAGGCATCCGAATCCGGACCGGGCCTGAAACGGACGCTAACCGCGACGAACCTCATGGCGCTCGGCATCGGCGCGATCATCGGCGCCGGTCTCTTTGTGCGAACCGCGGCGGCCGCGGCGAACAACGCGGGACCGAGCGTGACCCTCGCCTTCGTGGTGGCGGGTGTGGGCTGCGCTCTCGCTGGCCTCTGTTATGCCGAATTCGCCTCGATGATTCCAATCGCGGGCAGCGCCTACACGTATTCGTACGCCACTCTCGGCGAGCTGTTGGCCTGGGTCATCGGCTGGGACCTCATCCTTGAGTATGCGCTGGGCGCCGCCACGGTGGCGATCGCCTGGAGTCAGTACCTTAACAAGCTCCTCGAGTACGTGGGCCTGCGGATTCCGTATGCGCTCTGCCATTCGCCGTTTGAGCGTATGACGGGACCCGACGGCGTCGTCGTCAACGGTTTGATCAACCTGCCCGCCGTCTTCATCCTGGCCCTACTCACCATGCTGATCATCAAGGGCATCAAGGAGTCAGCGACCGTTAATGGAATCATTGTCCTCATCAAGGTAGGCATCGTCATTCTCTTCATCTTCTTCGGCTGGTCGTTCATCAACCCGGCGAACCAGGTCCCCTACATTCCGGAACCCTCCATCTACACCGACCCGCAGGGTGTGCCTCACAACTTCGGCGGCATCAACGGAATTCTGGGGGCGGCGGGCGTGGTGTTCTTCGCCTTTATCGGCTTCGACGCCGTTTCGACGGCCGCTCAGGAGTCGGTCAATCCCAAGCGCGACATGCCCATCGGGATTCTCGGGTCGCTCGCTATCTGCACGGTCCTGTACATCCTCTTTGGACATGTGCTGACCGGCGTCGCCAGTCTGAGCGATTTCCGCACCGCTGGTCGCGAGGCATCCGTCACCTACGCGATTCAGACTCACATGCCCGGATTCGGCTGGCTGGCCAAACTTGTAACGGTGGCCATCCTGGCCGGTTTCTCATCGGTCATCCTGGTCATGCTGATCGGGCAATCGCGCGTGTTCTACTCGATGAGTCGCGACGGCCTGATCCCCCCGATATTCTCAGAGCTGCACGAGAAGTTTCGGACGCCCTTCAAGGCCAACATGATCCTCTTCGTCTTCGTCGGCCTCTTCGCCGCGTTCGTTCCCGAGGACATCGTCGCCGATATGACGAGCATCGGAACCCTCTTCGCATTCATCCTGGTCTGCGCGGGCGTCATCGTCATGCGCAAATCCAACCCTGAGATCAAGCGCGACTTCAAGACGCCCCTCGTGCCCCTGGTGCCGATTCTCGGGATGATCGTGTGCGCGGCAATGGTCTATGGTCTTGGCTGGCCGAACTGGAGTCGGCTTGCCATCTGGCTCATAATCGGATTCGTCGTCTATTTCGGGTACAGCCGTCATCACAGCAAAGTGGCTTTGGCCGCAGGGAAGAAATCGTCATGAAGCGTTCCATCATTGCCGTCGCATTGTTGCTGCCCTCCGTGTCTTCATTCGCCGAGGATCGCGGCGAAGCCAAAGCCAGGGTGGCCGGCAAGTCGGTGGCGGTGGAGTACGGCCGACCCACTCTGGCGGGCCGCGACATGCTCGGTATGGCGAAAGCCGGGACTCCCTGGCGGATGGGTGCTGGGTCCCCAACCTCGCTCAAGACCGATGCCGACCTCACGTTTGGATCGGTGGCCCTTCCCAAGGGCTCCTACATCCTGACCGCGGTGAAGGACGACAAGGGCGCCTGGACCGTCATCGCCACAAATCCGGAGAACAACGCGAAGGCGGCGGAATTTCCGCTGGCTTCGACCACGCTCAAGGCTCCGGTCGAACAGTTCACCATCGAAGTCACCGGCAAGGGCAAGGCGGGTGAGTTTGCGATGATGTGGGGCGCCTCCAGGATGGCGACGTCCTTCACCGGCAAGTAGCCGTTCGTCGCGGTCGTGACGGCGCGCCCCTCAGTGGACCGGCCCTGTGTTCATCTTTGGGCCAGCGGAATGACGAGTTTCAGACCTGAGAGTTCGGCAGAGAAGCTCATCACCTTCACGTCGACAAGTCCGGCCGTCAGACCAAAGTGCCGAATGTCATCCTCACGGAACTCTTTCCGGCCTTTCGGCCACACCGCCCAGACCATGCCGTTCGGGACGATACGTTTTTTCGCGTCGGCAAGCAGAGGAAGGTCCGAGGAAGCGTCGAGCCGGATGATGACGATGTCGTAGGGTCCGGCGCCGATCCGCGCGGCGACTTTGGCCCCCAAAGACTTCAGCTCCGCGACAAAGCCTGGATCCCTGAGCCCGTGCAAAGCTACCCGAGATTCCGGCTTCACCCCAAGCTTCTCGGTCCGGCTGCGGGTGTACTCGCGCCGGGCGTTCAGATCAGCCCCTGGATCTCTTCGGGGTTCTTGAACTTGAGTTCGGTCAGCGCGGCAAGCAGCGCGCGGGCACAGCCGCGGCAGTGATCCAGCTCTGGATAGCCCGTGGGCTGGTCCACGAACGTGAGGTGAAAAGCCTCGTCCTGGGCCGTGTGGTGCGCCGTGCAGGCCCCGCCTTCCACCCGGTGCGGCGGGCGGCGTTCGTACTTGAAGCCGGAAAGGCCCGGGAAGGTCTTGTCGAGAAGATGCTCGACCACCCGGACGATGCGGTCCTTGTCGTAGCCCAGAAGGCGGGAATCCGCGCGAATCGACACCTCGGTCCCGCGATCCGTCCACGCCACCGCGATTCCGAGAGACGTGCCCTCCACGCGCAAAAGGTCGCTCGCGATCTCGGCAATCACGTCACGGTGCTCATCGGGCACGCGGCCGATGGGAGCAATCTTTACCGCACCCTGGGTCATCATCCACTGGGTCGAAATGGATTTGTACATGTACCACTCGGGGGGCACGCGATAGTCGCGCAACTCCGCCAGAATGTCGCGTGTCTCTTCGTCGCGGGTGAGCTTCTCGAACATGCGGAAGTCGAGGGCGGTCGAACCATGCAGAAGGGCGCTCGTATCGGTGTAGATCCCAAGGGCGGCGGCCGCGCGGCCTTTAGGGCCGATGTCGTCCCAGACATCGAAGGCCAGACCGATCGCGGCCATGAATGCCGATGTCGATCCCACGGGAAGTCCGACAAATGCGTGCCGGATGGAACGCACGCCCTTTTCCTTGCTCTGTCGTTCGACCTCATCCAGGCCCGTGTGATGGTCGGCCACGAAGAAAAAGTCACGCTCGGGCAACACGCCTCCGGTGTTGCGCGCGCCGAGTGGCGGCGAGGCGTCGACCATGCAGGCGAGCCCATCCTCGATGCGCCCTTCGTTGGGTGGGAAGTACTCAATGCCGCACACCTTCGCCATCTGAACGTTCTGAGGATGCCCAAGCGCGCCGGTCAGGATGCGAACGTTCTCGGCCCCCAGCTTCCTCAGAATCGCCTCCAGCATGATGGCGCTGCCGAAGGCATCCGGGTCCCCCGTCCATTGGGTGAAGATGTTGGCGCCGCGATCGCGGATCAAGGGGGCCGAGCGCTTCAGTCCGGCGTAGGCAGAGTACGCGAGGCGCAGGAGTTCGAAATGATTGCGGGTGAAACGCTTTCCAAATGCCGCTCCAAACTTCGAGATGACCCGGGCGATTCCCGGCAGGCGCCCGGCGGACGCCAGGGTTCGACGGGTGGCCCCTTTCGGCTTCGGCTTGCTGCCGTTGCCGTTGCCCAGGGACTGGCTGTTCAATAGAACCTCCGCCCGGTCGATGCGTAGTCGCTCAGGATCGGCGCCGGATCGAAACGGGCGCCGTGTTGGCCCTGGAGACGTTTCAGGGTGTCCAGAACCGAACGCGCGCCCAGCTTGTCGATGGCGCGGAACGGCCCGCCCAAAAAGGGTGGAAAGCCGAGACCAAAGATCGCGCCGATGTCGCCGTCTACCGGCTTGCGCAGGATGCCTTCGTGAAGGCAGTAGGCGGATTCATTCAGAAACGCGTGGAAAAGGCGCTCCTGAATCACCTTCGCGTCCATTGACTTCTGTCCGGCGCGGTTCGGCATCAGAGCGTAGACCGTCGAATCGACTTCCCTCGCCTTCGATCCCGCCTCGTACCGGTAGAAGCCCTTCGCGTTCTTGCGCCCGAGACGGCCGTCGGCGATCAGCTTCGCCATCGAGGCCGGCGGATCCATCCGCGCGCCAAACGCATGATGAAGGATCTTCTGGACCTTGGCGCCCACGTCGATCCCCACTTCATCGAGCAAGGTGATCGGACCCACGGGAAAACCGAAGTCCTTCATCGCCCTGTCGATGGCCTCTACCGCCACGCCCTCTTCGAGAAGGTGCGCCGCTTCGTTCATGTAGGGCGCTAAAGCGCGCGAGGTGAAGAAGCCGGGGCCGTCGCCCACCACGATGACGTGCTTGCCGATCCTGCGACCGAACGCGACCGCGACCTCCGTCGCGCGACGCGCGGTGTCCCTGGTCTCGATGATCTCGAGAAGCGGCATCTTGTGGACAGGCGAGAAAAAATGCATCCCCAGGACAAGGTCTTTGCGCTTCGCGTTCTGAGCGATGTCGGTGATGGGCAGCGATGATGTGTTTGAGGCAAAGATACAGCTTTCGGGGGTCACATCCTCGGTTTCCTTCAGGACCTGTCGCTTCACGTTCAGGTCTTCAAAGACCGCTTCGATGACGAGTTCAGCCTGCTTGAAGCCGCCGTAGTCGGTCGCGACCGATACCCGGTCCATCCTCTGCTCCACCTCGCGCGAAGTGAGGCTCCCCCGCTTGAGGCGCTCGCCCCAGATGCCCCGGACGTAGCCAAGGCCCCGGCTCACACTCGCGTCATCGCGATCCTTCATCCGAGCGCGCATGCCGGACTCGGCGGCGACGCCCGCGATGCCCGCGCCCATGAGGCCGGCGCCGAGGATGCACACCTTCGAGATCTCGGGCGGAGGATCGGGGAGCGGGACGGCCTTTTTTATGTCCTGAGTGGCGAAAAAGACGTTCACCAGAGCGCGGGAGACATCACCCACTAGGAGTTCACCAAACGCCTGCTTTTCGAGCTCCAGGCCTGCGGAGAGCGACGTGGCCGTGCCCTTCCTGATGACTTCGATCGCCCGCAGGGGGGCGGGATAGTGGCCGCCCGTTTTCGCCATCACCGCGGATTTCGCCTTCGAGAAAAAAATCGGCCGCGCGAGCTTCTCCACCAGCTTGATGCCAGGGCGCGGTAGTTTCTTTCCCGCCGCGATGGCGAGTGCCAAGGCTGCGGCTCGATCTTCGAGAATCGATCGCGGGACCACTTCGTCCACGAGACCCGCCCGGAGCGCCTTGGTGGCCTTCAGATTGCGGGCGGTCAGAATCATGTCGAGGCTCAGGCCGAGACCGACCAGTCGCGGCAGTCGCTGGGTGCCGCCCATGCCGGGTAAGAGGCCCAGCTGAACTTCCGGCAGGCCGATCGCAGTCTTGGGATCGTCGCTCGCCACACGTCCGGCGCAAGCGAGGGAGAGTTCGGTGCCTCCGCCGAGGCAGATGCCGTTGATCGCGGCCACAAACGGAATCCGCGAACCCTCGATCCGATTCAGAAGAGCGTGACCCTTGCCGGCAAGCGCCGCCGCCTCCTGGGCGGTCGTGACCACGACGAACTGCTTGATGTCGGCACCCGCGATGAAACCCTCGGGCTTACCGCTCACGATCACCACGCCGCGAAGCGTCGTGTCCTTCTCGATCTGCTTGAAGAGGCCCTCGAATTCGTCGAGGAGGTCCAGGGACAAGACGTTGAGCTTCTCCCCGGGAACGTCGAGAGAGACCACAAGAACGCCATCGTCACGACGACGGGTGTTGAGCATCCCGGTCATCGAATCACTCCAGTTTCGCGCAGCTCAAGGATGCGCGATTTCGAATAGCCCAGCGAGAGAAGGATGTCGCGTGTGTGCTCACCATGCCGGGGCGCCCGAGGGCGGTGGCTGCGTCTCACGATCTGCGGCAGGAAGGTCGGCGAAAGAAATGTGCCTCGCTCCGTCCGCTGGGGGAGAAACGCCTCCCGGGCCCGGATCTGCGGGTCGGCCATGACCTCTCTCATGTTCTGGACGGGGGTCACGCAGGCATCAAGCGGGCCGAGGATCGCCATCCAGTCGGCCTGGGACCTGGTCTTGAAAGTCCGCTCGAGATCCGCGGAAATCCCCGGCTGTTTCTTTCTCGACCACTGGCTCGAAACGTGCTGGGGAAATCCGAGACGCTCGCACACCGCCTGCCAGAACTGCGGCTCGAGAGCGCCGACCGAAACCCTTCGTCCATCCGAGCACACGTAGGTCCGGTAACACGCGTGGGTCCCCCACAGCTCGTCGTGTTCACGATCGGGGGCCGAGAGCGAACGGACGAGAGGCGCCGAGATCAAAGCAAGAGCACCGTCCAGAATCGAGAGGTCGATAAAGCCTCCCTTGAAACGCGGCCGGCCGAGGTCCTTGAGCTTCGCGAGAATCGCCACCAGGGTCAGCAGTCCTGCTGCGGTGTCGGCGACGAGTCCCGGCGCCATCGAGGCCCCGCCACTCAAGAGGCCAACCTCGCCGGCGACGTTGAGATCGTGGGTGGCGCGACGCGACCTCGGCCCCGAGGCGCCATATCCCGAGAGGCTCACGAAGAGGAGCTTCGGCGCGGTTCGGCGCAGACGCGAATAGTCGAGACCCAGGCGGCGCATCACTCCGGGCCGGAAGCTCTCGACCAGAACGTCGCTCTTCGCCGCCATCGACTTGACGATGGCCAAACCCTCTTTGGACTTGAGGTCCAGAGCGACGCTCTTCTTGCCCCGGTTCAGCCAGGCGTGAAGAGCGCTGTCTGAACCGTCCGGAACCGCAGGCGCCATCCCCCGGGTGGGATCGCCGAAGTCACGCTCTTCGATCTTCATCACCGTGGCCCCGAGGTCGGCCAGAGCGGCCGTCACGTAGGGCCCCGGCAGGTGACGGGAAAGGTCGAGAACGCGGACGCCCGCGAGGGGAAGCGCCGGCATCAGCGCGAGACGACCGCTCCAGGCGTGATGAACACCGGCGGGCGGCTCTCCACCTTAGCGCTCGAGGACCATCGCGAAGCCCATGCCGCCCTGGGCGCACACGGAAATGAGTCCGAACTTCGAATGGCGACGGGACATCTCATGACCGAGCGTGCCCGTGATCCGGGCGCCGGTGGCGCCAAACGGATGGCCGATGGCGATCGAGCTTCCGCACACATTCAGGCGCGCGCGGTCCACCACGCCCACCCGCGAGCTGCGCCCCAGACGCTCCCGGGCAAAAGTTTCGCTTTCGAGAGCCTGGATGTTCGACGCCACCTGGGCGCCGAACGCCTCGTGCATCTCGATGAGATCCATGTCGGCAAGCGTGAGTCCCGCCCGATCAAGAGCGATGGGAACCGCGAGAGCCGGCCCCATTAACAGCTGCCAGCCGGGATCGACGGCGGCGACGGCCCAGGACTTGATATACGCGAGGGGGACGTAGCCAAGCGACTTGGCGCGGTCCTCGGACATGAGGAGAACCGCGGCGGCGCCGTCGGTGAGCGGCGAAGCGTTGCCCGCCGTCACCGAGCCGTAGCGCCGATCGAACACCGGCTTCAGTTTGGCGAGGGCGTCAATCGAGGTGTCCGCGCGGATGAGGCCGTCGGTGGTAACCGTGGTTGCGTACTTCGGAGCCAGGTGAACGGGGGCAATCTCCCGAGCGAGCCGGCCGTCGTCCCGCGCTTTCGCGGCATTCTGGTGCGAGCGAAACGCGATTTCGTCCTGCTCGGCGCGAGATATGCCGTTGTCCTTGGCCATCTGCTCGGCCGATTGGCCCATGGAGAGGCCGGTCGACGGTTCGGCGATCGCGGGAGTGTCGGGAATGAAGTCCTTCGGTCGCACACGACTGAAAGCCCCCAGGCGGGCGCCGAAAGTTCGCGCCTTCGAGGACGCGATCAGCGCATTGGCCATACCCTTCGAGTGCAGGATCGGGACGGACGAGAGAGACTCCGCTCCTCCGGCGATTCCGGCGTCGATGTGGCCCATCATGATCGAGGACGCGACATCGGCGATGGCCTGGTTGGACGAGGCGCACGCGCGGTTCACCGTGTGCGCGGGCACGCTTTTCGGCAGGAGCGCGCCCAGTCCCGTCTCCCGGCCGAGGTTCGGGGCCTTTATCGAGGGAACCACCTGGCCCATCACAAGAGTGCCGATGAGCCTGGGATCGACCTCGCTGCGCTCGATCAGTTCGCGAACCGCGATCTTCGCGAGATCGAGGGCGGTCAGGTCCTTGAAGACATCACCGGACTTGGCAAACGGCGTACGACAGGAAGCGACGAGGGCGACACGACCGGGCATGGAGGTGGGGAGCTTAGCAGCGGGCTACAGGCGAGGCTCCGACCGCGGCGGTTCAGGCGTCACGTCGATGATCTGACCCGCGGGACTCTTGGCCTTCGGCGCGGCATTGAAGAGCAGACTCAGGGCGCCGATGAGAAACATAATGTCGTCGAGCCAGCCAACCACGGGCGCGATATCCGGAACCGCGTCCCACGGCCACAGAACGTAAAAAATCGCCCCGACGACCAGGAACTTTGGAAACTTCGAAACCTTCGGGTTGCGCATCAGGGCGATGATGGTCTTGAAACGCGACAGCATGGCTTCTGCGCTTAGAAATGCGGGGTGGGCGTGGGCAGCGGCGCCGGCGCGCGGATCGGTTCGGGGCGGAGTCCCGGCGTGGGCAACAGAACCGGCCCCTGAGGGGGCGGCGCCGGCTGCGCGGGTGGCACCTCAAAGAGCAGCGGCGACGACTCCGAGCCCACCGAGAACGACTTCAGGTCGGTCTCCGAGAACTCGGGCTTGAAGAGGATCCTCGGGGAGAGGGTCATGATGATGTCGGTCTCGAGGGTGTCTTTCTGGGTGCGGCCGAAGATCCGGCCCAGGAGCGGAATATCGGCGAGACCGGGAATGCCCGACAACGACGTCCGCTCGCGATCGGTGATCAAACCCGCGAGAATGCTGGTCTCCCCATCGCGCAGACGGAGGACTGAGTTCACCGTCCGATTGCTGAACGTGGGCAGACCGTTGTAGCCGGGAGCGCCGAGCGACGAGATCTCCAGCTTGAGCTCAAGCGTGATGTCTCCATCGTGGTGGACGCGGGGCTTGATGTCGATGTTGACGCCGACATTCTTGTACTCGAACGACGTGATCGGCTGTTGCGCGACCCCGCCCGTCGCGAAGGCCGCGAACGTGGTGACCGGGACGGGGACCTGATCGCCGAACCGTGCGCTCGCGGTCTGGCCTTCGGTGACCCGTAACTGCGGATTGGCCAGAAGGCGAGACGACCCGTCGGTGCGAAGCAGGCGGTAGATGACGCCAGGCAGACCCGAAACAATGATGTTGCTCTTCTTGTAGGGCTGGCTGCCTTCGAGCGTGATGACCTTCGAGACGTCCGGGAAGGCGCCGCCCACAATGCCCGTGTCGACCTGGGTGGCGAGGCCGATGCCGTTCACCGAGTTGATCTCGATGCCGTAGTCCAGGAGCTTCTGACGGTTGACTTCGAGAATCTCCACCTCGACCACCACCTCGCCATGCCGCTTGTCGAGGGCTTCGATGATGCGCTCGGCCGCCGCCACTTTTTCCGGGGTGTCGTTGATGGTGAGCGCGTTGCCGCTCGCGAGCGGCGCCACCCGCCGTGCGCCCAAAGAGATGCGAAGCACGTCCACCACCTCCTTGAGGTCGGCGCTTGAGAGGTAGAACGTCTTCACGATCTGGTCCTCAAAATCGCGACGTTTGTTCGGGGTGTCCGGTATCACCTGGATGAGCTTCGGCCCGATGACGCGGGTGAACGTCCTGCTCGCCACCGAAAGGGCCTTGAGGGCTTGTTCGAAAGGCGCGTCCTTGAGTTCCAGGGTCACCGGAATCGGGTTCGGAGAGGACTCGAAAACGAAGTTCACGCCGACGACCAGCCCCAAGGTCTTGTACGCCTCCCTAGTGTCGGCGCCTTCAAACTTGAAGCCCATGGGCGTATCGAGTGCCGGATCGATCTCAAGCCCGGGGAGGCTTCGCTCCCGCGCCGATTGTTTGACCGCGGCCACGCTCTTCGGGATCAGTCCGGCGGCGCGGTTCTTGCGAACCGCTTCCATCTCTTCCATGAGCCCGGGCTGCGCGCCGTCGAGATCGAGGGCGAGCTGGTACTCGTCCAGCGCGTCCTTGAAGAGGCCACGCGCGGCCATCCGGCGCCCCTGGGTGATGTGGGCATCGGCAGACCGCTTGCGTGCCCGCTGCAGGGCGAGCCGGGCATCGAGTGATTCGGGCTTCTCCTTGACCGCCTTGGAGTACTCAAGCGTCGCGCGATCCCAGTCGCCCAGACGCTCCGCCTTCTCGCCCGAGCGGAAGGCCGCTGAGGTGGCGCAGCCGAGCGTCGCGAACACGAGGGCGCCGAGCCCGAGGAGTGTCGTCCGTCTCATCATGAAATCACCTCAACGCCCTTGGGGACGTCGAACCGGAACTCTGAGTCCTTAAGCCCCACATTCTCCCTGAAACCGTCGAAGACCATCCGGCTGGTCGATCCTTCGGCATCCTGAATCTCGAGGGCCAGAAGCCGCAGTTGCGCGTCCAGGACCACGGCGATCCGAATCACGTTCGCGTCCTTTTCGATCGGGGTGAGAATGAGCTTCCGACCCAAGGTATCGGCCTCCTCGCCCGCGCATTTGAAGTGATCGAGAAGACGGCCCTCGGCGAGAATCCGCGCGATCGCCCTCTTGTCGCCCCTCTGGTTCTGAACCAAAACCTGCCGGTCGCGCGGCACGTAGAAGTAGTAGCTGTCGCCGTCGGCAAGGAAGAGCTTCTTGTCGGGAGCCACGTACTGGAAAAGCATGCGCGAGGGCCGCTTCACCTTGACCGTGCCGGTCTCGACGATAGCCCGGCCGAGCGCGCCGGACCGATAGGTCTGGGTGAACTTCGCGGTGAAGTCCCGGATCGTCCGGCTGCGCGCGTCGAAGCTGGAAAGAACCGTCTGGGCGTCCCGAGGGACGCCGGCTGGCGTTGCGGGAGGAACTTGGACGGCGACCGCGAGCGACGCGGCCAGGGCCAGGGTAAGGATCACGCGGAGGATGATAGACGAGCGGGGTTTCCTGAGCTGGGACATAGCGGGTGAGCGAAACACTGGTAGATAGGTCACAGAACAACACCGAGGCATACGTGACCGCCAAACGTCGGGTACGGACCCGTGCTGCGGGTGGCGCCGTGCTGGTGCGGGTCGCCGTGGCCGTGAACCGTTAGAACGTCAGATCGAACGTCTTCCTGACGATCACAATGTTGTGAAACCCATACGGCCCGTCTCCCGTGATCGCGATCTTGTCCCGAAAACTCCAGCGATGACTCTCAAAGTAGATCGACCAGTTGCCGCCGATTGAAATTCCGCCCCCAAAGTCCTTCACATAACCAATCGGCCGAGCCGACCAGGTGTACTCGATCTGTGGAATCGTGCGGCCCATGACGAGCTCAGGTTTCACGAGCAGAAAGGCTTCGCGGATCGGGCCGTTGGCGAACTTCCGTCCGAAAAAGACCTGACCCCGGACCGCGTAACGCGCAAAGTTGTCGCCGAAGCCGTTGGTGTCGGGACGGTCCGGACGCCGGAGATTCAGGTCCATCTCGTTGTGCGGCGTCATCAGGCCGGCCTCGGAATAACCGCGCAGGAAGAAGGCGCTCTTTCGAGACTCTTCAGCGTTTACCGCAGACGACAGGAAGACCAGGCCTAGAACAACGCGCGATCGAAGGAAGAGCATTGGGTCCTTTCGTGGGGACCCAATTCTCCTCCGGCCCCTGCCTATTTGCGGGCCCCCGCCTTTTTCGCGACGCCAAGATCACAGGAAACGCACTTGTGATTGTTCTTGGCGCCCATGCCTTCGAGCAGGGCAATCGTTTCCGGGAAGGGCTCAACCCGCTGAACCGGGGCGTTCGCCATATCCACGGTGGTTCGGCCTTCGCGGCTCACCGCCATGATGTTGGCGCCCTTGGAGACGAGGTACTTGATCATGTCGTTGTCGCCTCGCGCGGCCGCGTGGTGGAGCGCAGTGTTGCCTTCGTGGTCGATGGCATTGACGTCGGCTTTCAGTTCGTCGACGAGGTACTTGACCGCGGCGAGCATGCCGCCAGGCGCAAACCGATGCGAGTTCGCGGCGAACCCTTCGCCGTAACCGACGCCGGCTGCGGCTTGAAGAGCGGTGATCGCAGGCCCGCCGGTGGGGACGGGCGGCAGGCCCGAAACGTCCTTCGACTCCCGCTGGCCATCGCCGGTGCGCGGGCGACCCGCGGACTTCATGGTGCGGATGGTCGGATCGGCGCCGTGGGCGACCAGAAGTTTCATCGCCTCGACATCGGACGCGTAGGCCGCGCGCCAGAAGGCGGTAGCGCCGTTCTCATCCGCGCCGGACAGGTCGAAGTTATAGCCCGAATACCAGACCTTCTTCTTGAGGCGGGCGTCGACCACCGCACCCTTGTCGAGAAGGGCCTTCATCAGGTCGAGGTGACTCGCCTTCTGTTGCAGATAAGCGCGGGGCTGAGGGTAGAGGGCCTTCGGGGCCCACTGCACATTGACCGCGGCATACAGCGGAGTCACGCCATTCTCGCTCGGAAGTTTCGGATCGGCGCCCTTCTCGAGGAGGTAGAGGGCGAGATCGAATTGGCCGTTGATGGTCGCCATGAGGAGTGGGCTCGTCTTGTCGCCAGCGCTGACGGCATTTACGTCGGCGCCCGAGTCGAGAAGGACTTTCACGGTTTCGAGTTGACCCTGGCGCGCGGCGAGATGCAGTGGCGTCATGCCGCCGGTGGCGAAGACCATCTCGTTGTAGAGGTACGATCGATCCACTCCGGCCACCAGGGGCTTCTTGGGCTTTTGGGCTTCCGCCGCCTTCGCAGGCTCGGGAGCCACCGGCGGCGCGGTGACCGGCGGGGTCTTTGAACTGGCGGTCGTAGCCCCGGCGAGACCAGCAGCCTTAGCAGCTTCTGTTGCCGCTTCGGGGTTGAGGGCGGGAGCGGCAGGCGCCGCCGTGTCATCGGGTTTGGCCTCGCCATCCGCGGGCTTCTTCGGGGGCGTGCCGCCAGCCACCGCGGCGGCGAAGGCCTCTTCGGCCTCTCTGGTAAACGCGTTGACATCAACCACCTTGGTCATAACCTTCGCGTCCGCTCCGCGGGAAACCAGAAACTTGACCGCATCGACGCGGCCGTTCGCGGCCGCGAACATCAGCGCGGTTTGACCCATGGCCTTCTCTTTAGCCGCGAGGTCGGCGCCCTTGTCGAGCAGGGCCTTCACCGCGTCCACCTGGCCGGACGCCGCGGCAAACATCAGGGGCGAGGTTCCGTTCGTGGTGGTCGTGTTGGGATCGGCGCCGCCCTTGAGCAGGGTTCCCATCATGGCTGCATCGCCGTTCTTCGACGCCAGGAGCAGAGGCGTGTAACCGCCGAGTCGAGTGGTGGCCTTGAGATTGGCTCCTGCGTAGATCAGCAGTTGCGCGAGCTCGTTGTCGCCGTCGATGGCCACCTGATGGAGGGCGGTGAGGCCGTCGCCCTTGGCCGCGTTCACGTCCGCGCCGCTCTTGAGCAGCGACCGGAGGGCGACCTTGTCTTTCTGGGCCACCGCGTCGAGCACGCTCGTGGCGGCGGCCGACGCCAGGCCGCTTCCGGCGAGCGCCGCGAGGGTCAGGCCGAGCGCCGCCGAGTTTCTTCGCAGAGTCAGCATGGAGAGCCCCCTCTCAGGCCTTGCTGGAAGCCACGGCGTTGAGATCGAACGTGCCCGTGCTGTCCCCGAAGGTCTTCATATCGTCGAGTCCGAGGGTATGAAGCATGCTGAGCATCACGTTCGCCATCGGCGTCTCGTCGCTGGCCCTTAGATGAAGGCCACCCTTCAACCTGCCACCGGCGTGGCCGGCCAGGAGCAGCGGGCAGCGCTTGTGGTTGTGGAGATTCGAGTTTCCCATCGGCGAACCGTAGATGATCAGCGTGTTGTCGAGGAGATTGCCCTCGCCGTCCGGCGTGTTCTTCAACTTGTCGAAGAAGTACGGAAGCATGCTGACGTGGTACTTGTTGATCTTCGCGAAGTCGGCGATCTTCTCCTCCTTGTCCTGATGGTGCGAGGAGGGATGGAAGGCCTGGTTGTTCCCGCTCTCGGGATACGTGCGTGAGGAACCGTCGCGGGCCATCTTGAATGAGAAGACCCGGGTGACGTCGGACGCGAAGGCCACGGCCTGGAGGTCGAACATCAGGCGCACATGCTCCTTGAACGAGTCGGGCACGCCGACGGGCGCCTCTGGCATCTCGCGGACTTCGCCGCTTTGGTTGAACGCTTCCACCTTCTGGATACGTCGCTCGATCTCGCGGATGTTTTCGAGGTAGTCGGAGAGACGGGAGCGGTCGGCGGCGCCAAGGCTCTTCTTGAGCCGCCCGGCCTCCACGGTGATCCAGTCGAGGATGCTCTTGTCCGCGCTGCGCTGCGCCGCCCGCTCGGCCGCGGTGGCGCCCACGCCGAAGAGCTGGTCGAAGGCGGCGCGCGGATCGCGGATCATGGGCAGGGGCTTGTTGGGCGCCGCCCAGCTGATGGTGTCGGTGTAAACGCAGGCGTAATCGTAAGCACATCCGCCCGCCTGATCCACGTTCTCGATGGCGAGCTGCATCGATGGGATCGCGGTCTCCTGAAAGACGCGCTGCGCGTAGAACTGGTCGAGCGATGTCCCGGCCTGGATGTCCGAGCCCTGGGTCTGCTTGCAGTGCATCTGGGTCAGGAAGGTGGCGCTCGAACGGAAATGGTCGCCGCCGATCTCGGGGGGATTGAAGGCCTCGGCGTTCTTGACGTCGGTGTTGCTGATGATGGTGAGGTAATCGCGGTACGGCTCAAGCGGGGAAAGCACCGACGGCGTGAGGTCGAAGTCGGTTCCCACTTTCGCGGGAGCCCAGAGGTTCTTCTCGATGCCGATCGCGGTGCTGCCGGCCGAACCGTGAACCATCTCGATCGCAGAAAGCCGGATCTTGCCCAAACCCGTCTTCGCAAATGCTGTTCGCGCCGGGATCATGGCATCGAGGAAAGGCAGGGCGACGGTAGCCCCCAGGCCTCGAAGTGCGGCGCGGCGAGAGATGTGCGTTTTTGTGATGAACATGATCTTCGTTCCTTTGCCGTGCGTCTGGCGCGACTATGCCTCTTGAGAAAATCTAGCGCGAACCGGTGGTTTCGGAAACCGCCATGGGGACGGAGACCGCGGCGGAAGCCATGTCGACCGCCCGCTTTTCGGTTGCGGGCTGAACGCGAACGCGGGTGAACGGGGCACTCCTTGAAATCCCGATCGCGAACGCGGAGAACCTGTACCCCGTCTTTGACGCGTCGCGAACAATGGCGCGGATGGTCGGGCCGTCGCTCGGCTCGACCCGCCGTCCCAGGGCGTAGGTCATAAGGTACTCGGTGAAACTGCGCAGGACCGCCTCGGAACGGCTGAGCAGCGCCTTCCGCAGGTCGTCCGGGCCTTGAAGGGGCGTGCCGTCGTAGAGCTTGCCCACCGAATCGACCAGGGCGCCGTTGTCCTTGATTCGGAAGCGGCCATCGACATCAAAGTTCTCAAGCGCCAGCCCGAGAGGATCGATGACCCGGTGACACGAGCTGCACGCGGGGTTCCGCCGGTGCTCTTCCATGCGTTCACGAACGGTGAGCACTTTGCCGCTATCGGACACGCCCTTCGTGTCTTCAAGCGCTGGAATATTGGGCGGAGGGGGCGGAGGGGGCGAACCCAGAATCACTTCCAGAACCCACTTGCCGCGCTGGACCGGAGACGTGCGGTCCGCGACCGAGGTCAGAGCGAGAATGCTGCCGTGACCTAGAACGCCGCGGCGGGGCGTGCCTTGGAGATCCACTCGACGGAAGTGCGGGCCGGTCACGTTCGGAATACCGTAGTGACGGGCCACGCGCTCGTTGACGAACGTGTAGTCGGCGGTCAGAAAATCGAGAACGTTCCGGTCTTCCGAGACAATGCTGTCGAAGAGCAGCTGCGTCTCGCGGCGAAGGCCGTCGGCCAGGGTTGCGTCGTAGAAGGGATAGAGAAGCGCGTCCGGGCGGATCTTCTCGAGGTCCTGAAGCCTCAGCCACTGCGAGGCGAACCGGGTCGAGAGAGTCTCGGCGCGCGGATCCAGCAGCATCCGCTTCACCTGCTTCTCCAGTACCGCCGGATTGGACAGGGCTTGAGCCTTCGCCACGTTCAGGAGTTCGGCATCCGGCCCGCCGCCCCATAGGAAGAACGAGAGACGAGAGGCGAGTTCGAGATCGGAGATGCGATACGTGTCGCCGGCCTTGACGATGGTCGGCGTTTCCTCGATCCGGAACAGGAACTTCGGACTGGCGAGAATCGCCTGAAGAGCCATCTTCACGCCCGCTTCGAAATCGTCTTTGGCCCGACCCTTTTCGTAGAGGGACATCAGGCCGCTCACGTCCTTTGCCGTCACGTTTCCGCGATACGCCGTGGTCGTCAGGTTCTGGATGATCTCGCGGGCACAAGCCGGCTCTTCGGTGGGCAGCGTCGGGCGGCATGAGAAGACGCGACGACGGCTGGGCGTGTCGGAAACGCCCGTCACCTTGAGCGGCCCGGTGATCGCGAAGTCCCGTAAGTGCGGAAGGGCGGTGACTCCGTAGCCGCTGCCGATCTGCGTGTCGGCGAGCGTGTAGTCGATCGGGGCCAGGAGATCGTCGACTGGCGCCTCGAACTTCTCGATGAACCCGGCGGAAACCCGATGGGGTCCCGCAGTCACGTACACCCGCAAGGTTTGAAGGTTCATGCCATTCGGGTCCGCTTCGCTCATCCGGGTGTTGATTTGGAGGAGCGAAACCCGCGCGCCATCGATCGAAACCTCGATCTGCTCGCCTTTGACTGTGCTGCCGAAGAGCTGGCCGGTCGGAATCGAGTGCAACATCATGCGGAAGCTGTAGTCACCGTCCGCCGGAAAGTTGTGGACGACGGAGAGACCACCGCGCGTGCCAAACGGCGCTCCTTCAGCGTGACTGGCCTGAGACGCCGTTCGATCGAGCTTGTAGGTACTCTCGGTGGGCGACGCGTTCTTGTCGCCGATGGCCAGGGCTGAGACCTTGCTGGCCGCGCGGAGATAGCCCTCCATCAGAGTGGGCGAGAACATTTGCGCATCCGCCACGTTGTCGAAACCGTGGGACATGGTGTCGGGCGGGAGAAAGGCGCTCACGTCGACTTCGATACCAAGGAGATCCCGCACGGACCGCGCGTATTCCGGCCGGTTCAACCGCTGGAACGGCCGAAACCCCGGATTGGGCTTGAGGGCGGCGGCGCGATCGAGGCGCCGCTCCAGATACTCGACTATGACCTTCGCTTCAAATGCTTCGGGACGCTTGGCGGTCGGAGGGGGCATCAGACCGGTTCGGAGCTTCCGGATCATCCGCTCGCCGAGGTCAGGATCGGCCGTAACCTTTTGGGCGTCGAACGTCTCGAGCGACACTCCCCCGGACTTTTTGCCCTCGTGATGGCAGCTTGAGCAGTAGTCGCTGACCAGTTCGTTGGTGTGGGCGGCGGCGGAAGGAGTATTGACGGGGGCGGCGACGACGGCGGTCGGAGCCGGCTTGGGCGAGGTCACAGCCGCCTTCGAAGCCGGCTCCTTGGCCGGTGGCGTCCGGCCTGCAGCCAGAGCGACCGGGATCGCGCATGCGGTGGCGAAAATCGCCAGACCGAACCTTTTCATGAGACCGTCCTTGCCGTTGAACCACGCCAGGACCCCGAGGCGGTGGCCCTGGGACCTGGAGTATCGAAAATGAGTATAGAGGCCATGCGTGTTTATGGGGCTTTCGAGGCCCGCAGTTCATGGTTCGATCGACGCAGAGTCCCGTTTCGGCTCACCGAGCAGTTGACGGACGAGGCTCGACTCGCGGGAATAAAACCCGGCGGTGTGGAAGGAATCCCTGAACTTATAGTGAGAGTAGTCAAGATGATGAAGGACCTCGTGGAGCAGGGTCCGCAGGAACGTCTTGAACGCGACCACCTTGCCGAGCGCTGCCGTTCTCATCCAGACTTTGATCCTCGGCTTTCGGCCCGGCGCCACAGTGTAAAGGCCGTGGAGCTCGCTTCCCTTGCGTCTGGGGCGCTCGGCCAGGACCTCGACCGTGACTTCAGGGACTCGCATCAGCCTGGTAATCCCGAGGACAAGTGCGTCGGCCGCTGCGGAGACCGCGCGGTGATCGTCCTTGAGAAGCGCCTCGCGCAGAATGGGCAGGATGGGATGGAGCAACTCTGCGTTTGGAAGCGTCACTTCCCGGATCGCGTCGCTCGCGAGGTAAACGCGCCTCGCGGTGGCGGAGAGGCGGTTGAAATACGCGAAAGGCATGGCCGGGCGAGAAGCCTGAGCGAAGCCGAGGGCCCTACTTCGTTCCGAACAGCCGATCGCCGGCGTCGCCCAGGCCAGGCAGGATGTAGCCGTGGTCGTTGAGCCTTTCGTCGACGGCGGCCGTGACGATCGGAACGTCGGGATGCGCTGCGGCCAGATTCGCAATGCCCTCGGGGCAGGCGAGCAGGCACACCAGCCGCAAGGACGCGGGCTTGCTCTGCTTCAATCGATCGAGTGCGGCGATCGCGGAGTTGCCGGTCGCGAGCATTGGATCGCAGACGAGGACATCGCGGTCCTCGAGTTGCTGGGGCACCTTGTAGTAGTACTCGACCGCCTTCAGCGTCTTGGGATCCCGATAGAGACCCACGTGGCCCACGCGCGCCGACGGTACGAGTTGCAGCATCCCGTCCACGATCCCCTGTCCGGCGCGCATGATGGCGATCAGGACGAGTTTCTTGCCCTCCAGCCTCTGCGCCTTCATCTCCATGAGCGGCGTCTCGATCGTCTCCTCAGTGAGCTTCAGGTCCCGCATCGCCTCGTAGCCAAGCAACAGAGCGATCTCGGAAAGAAGGGCGCGAAACTGACCGGTGCTCGTCTCCTTGCGGCGCATCAGTGTGAGCTTGTGCTTGATGAGCGGGTGCTCGACCACGGTCAGGTTGGGATGCATGTTCTGATTCTCTCCCGTCCCCGCCGTATCTGCCCTACGGACGCAGACCCAGCCCCGCGCGATGGCCGAAGGCCTAACCCCGAACGCCGCGGTGAGCCCGGCGACCCCTGCGAATCCGTTTAGGATCGCTCTGCGTGACCTCGCTCCCCGGTACCGACGTCAAGGCCGCGACCTCTGGACGGGATCTCGGTCGCACAATCGTTTTGGGGGCAGCGCTTCTCTCGCTCTTTGTGCTTCTGCTCGATGTGGCCGGACGGGTCCGACAACCGATCATCATCGACATCGGACCTTCGACCGGCCGCTATGGCTCAGGCTTTGAAGACAGCGAAGAGACGCCGCCCACCACGTCTCGGTGGACTCATCAGAACGCCGAACTCGATATTCCTCTCCTGGTCGACGCTTCGATGGCCCGCTTCTCCGTGCGGGCCGCCCGCTATCTCGACAACCCGACGCGGATCACCGTGACGGTTGGGGGAAGACCCTTCGCCGTGTTCGAGCAGGCTCGCGGTCGGCAGCGCATTCAGGAACTTGAAGCACCCTTGCCCGAAGGCCCGCTCAACCTCGGGCTCGTGAGCGACGATCCGAAGCTGGGAATGGCGCTCGACTGGATCCGCATCGACGGCGCTCGGTGGAGGATTCCCGTCGGCGAATGGACAGTCTGGATCCTGCCGATCGGCATCTTCGGCGCGCTCCTCGTGGCCGGCGAGTCGCTTGTGGCCGCGGGAGGCGCCACCGGAGTCATCCTGATGGCCCTCGCCGCGGTCGCGGCCATCGATCCATTCGGGTTTGTTCACAACCTGCGCGATGTCGCGGCGCCGGCCGTAGCTTTCTCTCTCCTGGCCGCTTCGGTGTTTCGAGGCCACACTGGGGTAGTGCTGGCCGTGACGGCCACCGTTCTTATGAAAGGCGGGTTCCTCTTCCACCCGAACTACTTCTACAACGATGTCCGGCAGAACGACCGCTACGTCGGGGCCCTGCGTAGCTACGAAGGCTCGATCATGGAGAGATCGAGGAAGGCTCAGGTCGACCTCGGTGTCGGGTACCCGCGCACGGTGGCCGGCAAGAAATACGCGTTCCCTTACTCGCCGGTCTTCTACCTCCCCTTCGCCGCTCTGCCGCCCGATCGCGATCTGGTGGTCCGCGCCATCAAGCACGTAGCGCTCGCCTCGACCGTTCTTGAAGTGGTGCTCGCTTTCGTTCTGGCGCGCCTCCTGCTGCCGTCCGCGGCCATAGCGGCGGCCTGGTTCACCTTCGCGTTCCCCATCCTCACCAGCCGGATGCTGTATGCGATGTGGTCGACACTCGCCGGGCACACCCTCGATCTACTGGTCGTGGTGGTGGCGGTGCGCGCCCTGCAAAGACCAAAGGACTCGCAGGCCCTGGGCCTTCTGTTTGCCGCCACCCTCGCCACATTCCTGACCTACGTGTCGAGTCTTTTCCATACGAGCGCATTTCTGGTCGCGCTGGCCCTGCTGGCTTCGAGCATTCGGTGGCGAGTGGTCGCCTTGTGGCTGGTGGCGGCCATCGCGGTCGTCTTCGGCCTGTACGGGGATTTCACTCTCGCTTTCGTCCACGAAATTCTGCCGGCGATCCTCTCGGGATCCGGCGGCGGTGGGGCGGATGCGAGCGCGGCAGCGGCCAGCGATCCCAGATCGCTCGCGGCTGCTTTTGCGCGAATCGCCCTCTTTGCCGGCTACGGCTTCCCCTTCTTCGCCCTTGGTGGTCTCGTCCTCATCGTGCGGAGACGCGATGCCCCGGCCATGGCACTCAAGGCATACGCTCTCGCCTTCCTGGGTCTGGTCCTGCTGCGCGGCCTTTCATCGGGCCTGTTCAAAGACCTGAAGGAGATCGAGTACGCCGGGCCGGCCTTCGCCATCCTGGCCGCGGTGGCGCTGGACAGATTTGAGGTGGGCGCCGCGCGATGGCTGATCACGACCGGCCTCGTCGCCACCGGAGTCTTCATGCAGTACGGATTCTTCTTGAGGTGGACTCGGCTCGTTCTTGGGTAGAGTCCGGCCGCACCCCCATGCCCGCCGTCCAGATTCAGAACGCGTCGTTTGCTGTCACCGGAGGTTGTGGCTTCATCGGCGCCACCGTGGTCCAGCATCTCATCGACGAGGGCGCCCTTCGTGTTCTGGTGCTGGACTCCCTGAAGGCGGGACGGCGGGAAAGGCTTCCCGAGGACGCGCGTATTGTCTTTGTCGAGACGACGCTGGGCGAGGCCTCCGTGGAGAAACTCACCCAGCTGCTCCACGGCGTCGACGGGGTCTTCCACCTCGCCGCCGAGAAACACCGGCCCTCGCTTGACTCACCGCGCGATCTCGTTCTGACCAACGTTCTCGGAACACACGATGTCATCGAAGCCGGCCGCGCGGCGGCGAACCGCAAGCTCGTCTTCTCCTCGTCGCTTTACGCCTACGGCCGGATGTCCGGCCCTTCCATGGTGGAGACTGAACCGCCCCACCCACAGACGCTTTATGGCGCCACGAAGCTCGCGGGCGAGTTTCTGGTC
>JANLWV010000355.1:0-1794 GCA_031364765.1 Vicinamibacteria bacterium | reverse complement strand
CTTTCCCTTCGACCAGAAAATCACCCAGAACTTCGCCCAGGCCCGTCTCGACCACCACCTGAGCGCTCGGGATCAGATATTCGTCCGGTACACCCGCGACACCGCGGACCAGTATCTGCCCACGGATTTCCCCCAGTTCCCACGAACGTTTCTGTCCACGAATCAGTTTGTGACCGCCGAGTTGAGGCACGTCGTCTCCGGCGCCAACCTTCACACGCTGCGCCTTTCCATGGGCTCCACCCGGATCGGCCAGACCGTTGAAGCGAACCTCGCGAGTCCGCTCCCGCCCTTCGTGGCCGGAAGGCCAGTGGTGGGCGGCATCGATATCGGCGGCATCCCTGGCCGCTTCGGCCCGCAGACCTCGGGCGATCTCATCATCAAGCAGCGTGTGCTCGGGGGTGAGTACTCTTTCGTCCAGGCGCGCGCGTCCCACCTGCTCAAGGGCGGCCTGCTCGTCGAGCACTATAGGGACGATCTCTTCAATCCCACCTTCAGCCTTGGCATCTACACCTTCGGCAATCTGGAGGGCTTCTTGCGCAACACTCCGATCCGTTTCGTCGGGCTCACGCCGGAGGCGTCGCTTGAGCGGCTTTGGAACTTCACTCTGCTGGGCGCCTATCTTCAGGACGAGTTCAGAGTCACCGACCGTTTCTCGGTTCATGCCGGGGTTCGCTACGAGATGACGACCCTTCCGAAGGACACCGAGGGCCGCGACTCCACCATGGTTTCGCTCACCGACACCACCCCCACCCTGGGCGTGCCGTACGGCAGCTCTCCGAAGTTGAACCTCTCGCCGCGCATCAGTTTCGCCTGGGACGTAAAGGGCGATGGGAAGCTCGCGATCCGCGGGGGCTATGGCCTCTACTACAACGTCAACAACCAGCAGAACCTGATTGTCACCATCACAAATCCTCCGGTCACGCCGCGCGCCATCATCGCCAACCCGACATTTCCACTGCCTCCATTTGCCCGGGGGGTCGCGAACTCCATCCGGCCGGTGCAGTGGGATCTAAAGAACCCTCGCGCTCACATTTTCAACGCGAACGTCCAGAAGGAACTGTGGGGGAACACGGTGGTGACCCTCGGCTACGCCGGCTCGCGCGGATCGCACCTGTTGCGGAGCGGCGACGTGAACGTGCCCACGCCGGAATTGCGCGCGGATGGCACCGTCTTCTACTCGGCCACCGGGGTCCGGCCCAACGCCACGTTTGGCGTGATCGAACAGAAGACGAGCGACGGGAAGTCCTGGTACGACGCGGGCATCTTCGACCTCCGCCACACCACGAAGAGCCTTCGCCTGCAAACCTCCTACACCCTGGCCCGCGCCATCGACACCACCCAGGCCTCGACATTCTTCTCCGATGCCACCAACGGCACAACCTCGGCGTTTCCGGAGCCATTCGGTCTTGAGACCAACAAGGGACCGGCCGACTACAACGCGACGCACAATCTCGTTCTCACCGGGACCTGGAACTTCAGGACGCACTGGCAGATCTCCATGATCGGCAAATACCGAAGCGGCAATCCCCTCACCGCGTTCATCACCAACAACCGGTCGCGGTCGCGCTGGTCTCCCTCGATCGGCCCGGGCCTCGGCCTGGATCGGCCCTCTTTAGCGCCCGGCCGCACGACGGAAAGTGCGGTCGTGGGCAATCCCGATCAATGGTTCGATCCGACGGCGTTCGTTCTTCCGGCGGCGGGGACGTTCGGCAACACGGGGCGAGGCGATTTCACCGGCCCCGACCTCAAGACGGTCGACCTCTCCCTGGTGAGATTCATTCCTCTTAAGGCGCT
>JANLWV010000332.1:0-2217 GCA_031364765.1 Vicinamibacteria bacterium | reverse complement strand
GCCGACCTTCTCGCCCCCTGGGTCAAGAGCGCATGAAGGCGATGGGTCTTCAGGGGCCGTTTCATTTCGTCGGCATCGGCGGCGCCGGCATGAGCCCGCTCGCCGAAATCCTGCGCGCCCTTGGCCAAAACGTCTCGGGATCGGATGAGAAAGCGTCGGATACCACGGCGCGTTTGTCGGCGATGGGAGTCCGTCTCTTCAAGGGCCACTCCGCCTCAAACGTCAAAGGGGCCCGGTACCTCATCCTGTCCTCGGCCATCAAGGAGTCGAATCCCGAAGTTCTCGAGGGTCGGGCGCAGGGCCTTCGGCTGATTCATCGAGGCGACCTTCTGGACGCGGTGATGGCGCCGTTTCCTCATCGCATCGCGATCTCGGGGTCTCACGGAAAGACCACAACCACCGCCATGGTGACCGGCATACTGGAGGCCGCAGGGTTCGACCCGACCGCACTCGTGGGCGGGAAGCTCAAAGGGTCGCAATCGGGCGCGCGGATTGGCGCGGGCGAGGCCTTCGTGGCCGAGGCGGACGAGTCCGATCGGTCCTTCCTGAGACTGCATCCGACCCTCGCTCTCGTCACCAACATCGACCGTGAACATCTCGATGCCTATGCCGACATGGCCGACGTTTCGGCCGCCTTCGCGACCTTCGCGCTCGGCGTGCCCGCACACGGAACCGCCGTCCTCTGCGCGGACGATCTCGTTGCTTCTCAGATCGCGCAACGCGGCGGGGACCGTTCGCTGACCTACGGTTTCAGGGAAACCGCGGATGTGCGCGGACACCTGACCATGCAGGCCGAAGGCTTTCCGGGGGTTAAGGGCGCGGGCCCCTTGGGACCCTTTGCCTTCACCATGGGCGTCGGTGGCGAGATGAACGCCCTCAACGCTCTAGGGGCCATGGCCGCGGCCCAGGTGCTCGGGATTGCGCCTGCCCTCGCCGCCCGCGCCCTCTCCTCTTTCCGCGGGGTCGCGCGGCGTCTCGAGTGGAAGGGCCGAAGGGACGGCGTCGATGTCTGGGACGACTACGGCCACCACCCCACCGAAATCTCCGCAACCCTCAAAGCGCTCCGCGCCAGAAACGCGGGCCGGCGACTGGTGACGCTGTTCCAACCCCACCGCATCACGCGCACGCGCTCGCTCTGGAATGAGTTCATCGATGCCTTCTCGTTGAGCGACGAGTTGTGGCTCGCGAATATCTATGCCGCTGGAGAAGCGCCCGAGGCCGGGATCACCGCGGAACGACTGGTCGAGGCCATCGCCGCAAAGGGGCAGACGGTGCGCTTCGCCGGCAGTCTCGAACAGGCGCGCTCGACCGTTCTCCGGCACCTTAAAGACAACGACGTGTTCCTCACGTTGGGCGCCGGTAATGTGGTCGAAGTCGGCGAGGCCTTTCTGTCGGAAGCGGGGTTGGATCGATGAGCGCCGCCCGCGGTCTTCCGATCGGACCTCCACCAAGAGAGGATCCGCTTCAGAGCTTGTCCTCGGACGGTCCCTTCTTCCGGCCCGCGCGCCCTTCGAGAGCCCAGAGAGACAAGCGCTCGGGCCTGAGGCGCGTCTTCATTGCCGTGCAGATCGGAGCCGCGTTGTGCGCGGCCGTCGTCGGAGCGTTTCTGCTCACCGAACGTTTCGCCATCCCCGATCGGTTTCGGATCGCGAGCATCGAAGTGAAGGGAAATAACTTCCTGTCCGAGGGCGAGGTTCGGGAAATGCTCGGACCGGCGGTGGGCGGCAACCTCATCAGCGCCGACCTTGAGGCGCTGCGGTCGAATCTGGCCGCTTCACCCTGGGTCGGCGGCGCGGTGGTCAGGCGAAAACTCCCCGACACCCTTCTGGTGAACGTGACCGAGAGGTTTCCGATCGCCCTGGCCGAAACCGACCAGCTCTATGTCATGGACGCATCCGGCGAATTGATCGATCTTCTCGGGCCGCGCACCGCCTCGTTCGACCTGCCCATCATTCGCGGGCTCGGAGGCGTCTCGGTCGAAGTGCGACGCGACCGGGCGCGCCGCGCGAACACGCTTCTCACCGATCTGGGCGACCTCGCCGCTGAGGTGTCTGAGATCTCCGTGGACCGATCGGGCGATCTCCTGGTTGTCCTTCGGGGCGACGGCTCCGTGCTGAAGCTCGCCGAACCTCCCTACCGAAAACGTGTCCTGTCCTTCCTTGCCCTAAGGCAGAAGCTCCGCGAACGCTGCCCGGACGCCGAGTATTTCGATCTGCG
>JANLWV010000321.1:0-14106 GCA_031364765.1 Vicinamibacteria bacterium | reverse complement strand
GGCCCACCTCCCGCATCAGCGTGATGGGCGGTGAGCAGGCCGCCACGGTGCTCTCCACCGTCGGCGACACCGACCCCGACGCCATCCGCGCCACCTACGAGCGCGAGGGGTCGCCGTACTTCGCGACCGCCCGCCTGTGGGACGACGGCGTGCTCGATCCGCGCGAGACGCGCGCCGTGCTCGGTCTCTGCCTGCACGCGTCGGCGCAGGTGCCGGCCGTCCCGACGCGCTTCGGCGTGTTCCGCATGTAGCGTTCCGCCCGTGTCCGAGCCGCTCGCGATCACGCAGGACGGACCGGTCGTGCGGGTGCGCATGACCCGGCCCGACCGGCGCAACGCCTTCGACGCCGCGCTGATCGCGGCGCTGACCAGGGCGTTCACCGACGCGCCCGGCCGGGCCGGCGCCCGCGTCGTGGTGCTGGAGGGCGAGGGCCCGTCGTTCTCGGCGGGCGCCGACCTGGAGTGGATGCGAGCTGGTCTGGAGCTGTCGGAGGCCGCCAACGAGGCCGACGCGCTGCGGCTCGTGGCGATGCTCGACGCGATCGCCGGCTGCCCGTTGCCGGTGGTGGCGCGGGTGCACGGGCACGCGCTGGGCGGGGGCGCCGGCCTCGTCTGTGCGGCCGACATCGCGGTCGCCGCCGACACGCTCAAGATCGGCTTCACCGAGGTGCGGCTGGGCATCATCCCGGCCGCCATCTCGCCGTTCGTGGTGCGGCGCATCGGTGCCGGACACGCTCGCGCGCTGTTTCTGCGCGGCTGCGCGATCGGCGCCGACGAGGCGTTCCGGATCGGCCTCGTGAATCGCGTGGTTCCGAAGGCGGCGTTGATGACCGAGGCGACGAACCTCCTCAGGAAGATGCTCGCGAACGCCCCGCTGTCGCTCAAGTACACGATCGAAGCCGTGAACGCGGGACTCGACATGTCGTTTGAGGACGCCCAGGACCACGAGGCGACGCTCTTCGGCGTCCTCTGTTCGACCGCCGACAAGACCGAAGGCACCAGCGCGTTTCTGGAAAAGCGTCCGGCGAAGTTTCAAGGCAGGTGAAAAAGGCTCCCGCGAACGAGCCCGGTGCTCCAGGCGGCCGCGGCCTGCGTGTTCTGGTCCTTCAATCGCGATTCAACGAAGCGATCGTCGCCGGTCTGGCTCAGGGCGCGCTGCAATACATCGGCGAGGTGGGTGCGGTGGCCGAGGTGGAGCTGGTCGCGGGCGCCTTCGAACTGCCGCTGATTGCCCAGACCGCCGCGTTCACCGGTCGTTATGACGCGATCGTCGCTCTGGGCGCGGTGATTCGGGGCGAGACTGATCACTACGATCACATCGCGCGTGAATCGGCGCGAGGGATCCTGGACGCATCGCTCGCTACCGGAGTTCCCGTTGGTTACGGCGTTCTGACCGTCACCAGGGAGGCCCAGGCGATTGCAAGGTCCAAGCCCGGCCGGCATAACAAAGGCCGCGAAGCCGCCGCCGCTGCGGTGGAAACCGCGCTTCTGTTGAAGAAGCTGACCCGGGCCCCTTCGGCCCCCAGGCGTGCGACCGAGAGGAAACGTCCCTGATGGGCCAGCGTTCCAAGGCCCGGGTGTGCGCGATGCAGATGCTCTATCAGCGGGAATGGTCGGGCGAAGAACCGGCCCGGGTCATCGAAGACTTCTGGACGATGCGCAACGGCACGCCCGCCGTGCGAATGATGGCGGAGCGGCTCTTCGTCGGCGCCGAACGCGAGCGTGAAGGCATCGATGCCGACATCACGAGCGTCATGACCAACTGGGAGCTCGGACGCCTGGCCGCGATCGAGAGGAACGTTCTGCGTCTCGGCGCGTACGAACTCAAGTGCGAGGACGCGACTCCCTCCGCGGTCATCATCGACGAGGCGATTGAGATTTCGAAGCGTTACGGCGAGGCCGAGTCGTCCTCCTTCGTGAACGGTATTCTCGATGCCCTGAAGCGGCGGTACCGCGACAAGGCCGTCGGACCGGCGGCGTAAGCGATTGAAGCGAGGCTGAAGTTGACTGACGAGACAGAGAATCCCAACGGTGCCGATCCCGAGCCCCCGGTGCCCGGCTGGCCGAAGGAGTCGGGCGAGCGATTCGACAAGGCGAAGGCCCTGCTGGCCCTTGGGCATGCGGTCTATCCCACCCGGTTCGAGCGCTCGCATGCGCTCGGCGCGATCGTGCAGCAGTGGGCCGCTGCCACCGCGGAGGAACTGACGGCTTCAGCCGTCGAAGTCAGTATCGCAGGCCGGGTGCTCACCCGAAGGTCGCATGGTAAGACGGGTTTCGCGACCCTGACTGACGGCGACGCGACTCTTCAGGCGTACTTTCGACTCGATGGCCTGGGCGAGAAGGGCTTTGATGTCTGGAACCTCGTCGACCTGGCCGACTTCATCGGGGTCTCCGGCCGGCTCATGCGCACGCGCACCGGGGAGTTGACCGTTCAAGCCCGCTCGATCACGTTCCTCTCGAAGGCTCTCCTCCCCCTTCCCGAGAAGTGGCATGGCCTCACCGATGTCGAGACCCGGTACCGGCAGCGTTATATCGACCTGGTCGCGAACCCCGAGGTGCGGAAGACGTTCGTGGCGCGCTCTCGCATGGTCGCGTCGATTCGCCGGTTCATGGATGAGCGCGGATATATCGAAGTGGAAACGCCGATGATGCACCCCATAGCGGGGGGGGCGCTGGCGCGACCGTTCGTCACACACCACAATGCTCTGGGCGTCGATCTCTACCTCCGGATCGCCCCGGAGCTTTACCTGAAGCGGCTGGGTGTGGGCGGACTCGAGCGCGTCTACGAGATCAATCGCAACTTCAGGAACGAAGGGTTGTCGACGCAGCACAACCCCGAGTTCACGATGCTCGAGTTCTACACGGCGTACTTCGATTGCCGCGACGTCATGGCGATCACCGAAGAACTGATTGAGAACGCGGCCAGGATGAAAACCGGCGGCACGGATATCACCTGGGGCGATACGGATCTCTCGTTCAAGACACCGTTCGCCCGGATCCGCATGTCGGAAGCGATCGCCGCGGCGTTGTCGAAGGAACTCGAGAAGACCGTGTCGGTGGCGGATGTCGAGAATGCTCCGACGTTGAAGTCGCTGGTCACGACGGAGGCGTTCGTGGCGGCGTGCCGCAGCCGAGGCGTTCCCGCGGCCGAGTACAAGAAGCTCTCACACGGCAAGACCATGGGGTCGCTCTTCGCCGACTTTGCCGAAGCGGGGCTCATCCAGCCGACGTACGTGGTCGACTACCCGGTGGAGATCTCGCCCCTGGCCAAGCGCCGAGCTGACAACGAGGTCTTTGCCGACCGCTTCGAGCTGTTCATCTGCGGCATGGAGATCGCGAACGGTTTTTCGGAACTGAACGATCCCCTTGAACAGCGCGCGCGTTTCCTCGACCAGATCGAACACCGCGATGGCGGCGACGACGAGGCGCACCTCATGGACGAGGACTATGTCCGCGCCCTGGGCCACGGCCTCCCGCCCACGGGCGGCTGCGGCCTGGGCATCGACCGGCTCGCCATGCTCTTCACCAACTCCAAGTCCATCCGCGATGTGATTCTGTTCCCGCAGATGAGGCCGGAAGGCGGGCGGCGGACGGAAACTTGAGGAGCCCCCCGCCGCCGTGGACGGGGCGCGCTAAGATTCGCGCTCTTACTTCCTGAGGAGGGCCAAAAATGGTTCAAGCGATTCCCGAGGGCGTTTCCAACGTCGTCCCGTACCTGTGTGTCCGAGGGGCCAAGAAGGCCATCGAGTTCTATAAGGCCGCGTTTGGCGCGCAGCTGGTCTCGATGGTCCCGATGGGCGACGACCTCGTCGGCCACGCGGACCTCAAGATCGGCGAGGCGCGCGTGTATCTTGCCGACGAAATGCCCGGATGGGGAGCGGTGAAGTCGCCCGCCTCGCTTCGGGGCACGAGCGCCAACGTCCACGTCTGGGTCGAGGATTGCGATGCCGCCTTTGCGCGAGCGGTGGCCGCGGGGGCCAGGGTCGTGATGCCACTGGCGGACCAGTTCTGGGGCGATCGCTACGGGATGGTTTCCGATCCCTTTGGCCACGCGTGGGCGATCTCGACACACAAGGAGGACCTTTCGCCCGAGGAGATGACGCGTCGCGGCCAGGCGGCGATGGCCCAGATGGCCCAGGCGGCGCCGAAGCCCAAGGCAAAGAAACGCGAGAAGGCGGCGTCTGCGGCGAAGGCCGAGCCGGCAAAGAAAGCCACGCCGTTGGAGAACGCCGAGCCCGCAAAGGCAAAGAAGGTCAAGCCCCCGAAGAAAGCCAAGTCGGTAAAGAAAGCCAAAGGCCAGAACAAATCGAAGCCGGGGAAGTCAAAGCCCGGAAAGACCAAGAAAATCAAGAAGTCCAAGAAGTCCAAAAAATCAAAGAAGGACAAGAAGCGCAAGAAGAAGTCGAAGCGAGGGTAACGTAGCGTCGCGACCCTCGTTCAGGTCAAGACGCGCCCCCCCGCATGCGAATCCCCCTCGACCTTGCGATCGCCCTTCGGTACCTGCTCAAGCGACAGGGCGGGGGGTTCCTGACCGTGATCGCCACGATCGCGGTGTTGGGCATCGCGGTCGGCGTGATGGCTCTCTTTATCGCGCTCGGCCTGATGACCGGACTTCAGGGCGAGATTCGAAGCCGCATCCTGGGCGCCACCGCCCATGTCTCAGTCTTCAAATCGCGGGGCGAACTTTTTGACGACCCGACCGGAGTGGCGGCCAAGGTGGGCGCGCTTCAAGGCGTGCTGGGAGCCGCACCTTCGTTCTACGGGAAGGCGCTGGTCTCGTCTCCCTCCTCGCAAGCGGTCGCGACCATCAAGGGCATCAGCGGGGCCGAGGGAACGATCACCGACCTCCCGAAGCAGGTGCAGGAGGGCTCGATCAACGACCTGGCTCCCCGCGGTGAGGGCTTCCCGGGAATCCTGCTGGGCCGCGAGATAGCGACCTCCCTTGCGGTTTCGCCGGGCGACATCGTGACCTTGACCATTCCGCGCGGACGGCTCACGCCGTTTGGCGTCATGCCCCAGATCGCGAAGTTCCGGGTGGCCGGGATCGTCAAGACCGGCCTCTATGAATTCGACGCGGGCTGGGCCTGGATCGCCCTTCTCGAAGCCGAGCGCCTGTTGGCGCCCTCGGGTTCAGGTTCCGTTCTCGTCGAAGCGCGACTGAGCGACATGTACGCGGTCGACGCTGCGGCGGGACGCATTCTGGAAGCGGTGGGTCCGGGTTATGTGACGTCCGACTGGATCGAAACCAACCGGAGTCTTTTCGAAGCCCTTCAACTCGAGAAGATAGCGATCGCTCTCACCATCGGCCTGATCATGCTGGTGGCCGCTCTCAACATCGTGGCCACGCTGATCATCATGGTGACCGAGAAGCGGAGGAGCATCGCCGTCCTGATGTCGCTCGGCGCCACCCGAGACTTGATCCGACGGGTCTTCGTCTGGCAGGGCGCCGTTCTGGGCCTGGTCGGAACGTTGATCGGGGCCGCGGCCGGAACCGGCGCCTGTTTCGTGCTGGACCGGTTTCAACTCATCAGGATTCCGGCCGACGTCTATCAGGTCGCGTACCTGCCGTTCAAGCTCCTGGCGGCCGATGCGGGCCTCGTCGTGGTGGGGGCGATTGTCGTGAGCCTGGCGGCGACCTTGTACCCGGCGGGGAAGGCGGCGTCGCTCCAGCCGACCGAAGGGCTCAGGTCCGAATGAGCGATTCCGTGATCGAGGCGCGAAACCTCTGGAAGTCCTATCAGGGGCCGGTGGGTCCGGTCGATGTCCTGAAGGGCGTGGATCTCTCGGTGGCGCGGGGAGAGGTCGTGGCCTTGTTGGGGGCGTCGGGCGTGGGGAAGTCCACTCTGCTCAACGTCCTCGGCTCGCTCGATTCGCCAGACCGGGGTGAGGCCCGGCTAGCCGGAGTGTCGCTGTTCGGCGTCGGCGCGTCGGGTCGCGCCCGGATGCGCAATCAGGCCATCGGCTTTGTGTTTCAGTTCCATCATCTGCTGCCGGAATTCACGGCGGTCGAGAATGTGGCCATGAAGTTGCGGCTAGGCGGCATGGCGAATACGGAAGCGCTCGAAGCCGGACGCGTTCTTCTCGAGCGGTTTGGTTTGAGCGCCCGGCTTCACCATGCGCCGGATGCCTTGTCGGGCGGTGAGCAACAGCGGGTGGCGGTGGCGCGCGCGCTGGTCGGACATCCGCAGGTGCTTCTGGCCGACGAGCCGACCGGGAATCTGGATTCCCGGACCGCGCTGGCGCTTTTTGAAGAGCTCCACGCGGTGGCGCGCGAGCGGAGCATCGCCATTTTGTGGGCGACGCACAACGAGACACTGGCAAAGCGGAGCGATCGGATCCTGCGCCTGCAGGACGGCCAGCTGGTGTCGGCGGCCTAGCGCGAAATCGTGGCCGGGCTCGCGAACCGTTACGGTTTCGCCGGTTGCACACGTGGCGCGTTTCGCAGCGCCTCCGAGATGTTGTACTTCAGCTCGGGCGCGAGCTTCGTGACCCTGAAGCCCGGCACCGCCTTGACGCGGCAGGCGAGGCCGGTCATGGTTCGACCCGAGATCTCGTACTTGATCTCGCAGTACCGGCACTCCGCGTTCCAGCAGTAGCCGCCCGTTCCGACGTCCGGCGCCACGTACTGAAGCTGACGTAGCAGGATGTTGTTTTCGGGAACGTCGAGGCGCTTCCCCAGCACTTCGATGGGTATGAGCTTGTCGTACGGTTCGTACAGGTCGACCATCGACGAATGATAGGACGTGCGCCCGGTAAAGTACGCCCCGCATGAAGATCGCGTTTGTGGGTTCGCACGGTGTGGGGAAGACGACGCTTTGTTTCGACCTGGCTGCGCAGTTGAAGCGACGAGGGGTCAATGTCGACATGGTGAAGGAGGTGGCGCGGGCCTCGCCGCTCCCCGTCAATCGGAAGACCTCGCGGGAGGCGCAGCTTTGGATCCTGACCACCCAGGTGGCGGAGGAGATCTCGGCCTCGTCACATTCCGAGGTGGTGGTCTGCGACCGCGCCGCCCTCGACAACTACGCGTACTTTTTTCTCGCCTGCGGCCGCGATCTGGCCGTCGAAAAGTTCGTCCTGATGTGGATGAAAACCTACGACCTGCTGATCCGTGTTCCCGTCATTGCGGAAGTCGAGGAAGACGGCTTTCGCGACACCGACCTCGTATTCGTACGCGAGGTCGACAGGAAGGTCAAAGCACTTCTGGCCGCGAGCAAAGCGCCGTTTCTTGATCTGGAGGCCGTGCCGCGAAGTCGCTGGCCGGAGCTGGCTTTGGAGGGCGTGTTGGAGCACCCAGGGCTTCGGCAAAGGCGTCTGTAGAGCCTCGCCCGGTCCGCGCGGCGATCTTGATAACCTCGGTCCATGACCATCATGGAGCGGGTGACCGCGGATACGGTGACGGCGATGAAGGCGAAGGACCAGCCGCGGGTTGAGGCCCTGCGGCTGTTGAAGTCGGAGCTCAAGAAGAAGGAGATCGACAAGCGGGCGCCTCTCGACGAGGCCGAATCCCAGAAGGTGATCGAGACCCTCGCCAAGCAGCGCCAGGACTCGATCGACCAGTTCGCCAAGGCCGGCCGGACCGAGCTCGTCGAGAAGGAGCAGGCGGAGCTCGCGATCCTCCGGGCTTTTCTGCCCGAAGGTGCCAGCGACGAAGAGATCAAGGCCGCCGTCAACCAGGCCGCGACCGCACTAGGGACGCCGAGCGCGAAGGACATGGGTGCTTTGATGAAGGCCGCTCTTTTCGCGCTCAAGGAGACCGGAAAGACGGTCGACGGCAAGAAGGTGAGTGAAGCAGTCAAGGCGCGCCTCGCCTAGGTAAAGCGAATCCAGCGGTATGGGAAAAGATCGGGTTTCGCGGGCGGCCACGAGAGTGATGGCCGGCTTTGACGGGCACATCGCCAACGACCACGCGAAGCGGCTGATCCGCGACTTCCGCGTTCAGTCGCTGATTCTCTTCAAGCGGAATGTGGACAGTCCCGCTCAGGTCGCGGAACTGGTGGGTGAGCTTCAGAGCCTCGCTCTGGATGCCAGCTATCCGCGCCCCTTGCTCATCGCCATCGACCAGGAGGGAGGCCGGGTTCAGCGTCTACGGGAGCCCTGGACGGTGTGGCCCCCGATAAGGCGCCT
This sequence comes from Vicinamibacteria bacterium, assembly GCA_031364765.1. GTDB lineage: Bacteria > Acidobacteriota > Vicinamibacteria > Fen-336 > JAGNNV01 > JAGNNV01. The sequence goes on along the minus strand of JANLWV010000321.1, from coordinate 5,983 downwards.
CGGCGAGCTTGACTCGGAGGACCTCGCTTCGGGCATGGCGCGGGCCATCGCCGCCGAATTGAAGGCGTGCGGCATTGGCCTCGACTTCGCGCCGGTGGTGGACGTGGATACGAATCCGGAGAACCCGATCATTGGCGATCGCTCCTTCGGGCGCGATCCCGAGCAGGTCGGAAGACTAGGGGCCGCCTTCATCGAGGCCATGCAGGGGGCCGGCATCGCGGCTTGCGCAAAACACTTCCCGGGCCATGGCGATACCGACAAGGACTCGCACCTCGATCTGCCGGTGGTGGAGCACTCCCGCTCTCGAATGGAGGAGGTTGAACTCCTGCCCTTCAAGAAGGCCATCGCCGCGAACGTGGCCGCCATCATGACCGCTCACATTGTAGTTCGCGGGCTCGACGAGAAGGTTCCGGCAACTCTCTCGCCCCGAGTGGTGACCACGCTTCTGCGCGACGAACTCGGCTACCCGGGCGTCATAGTGGCCGACGATCTCGAGATGAAGGCGGTCTCCGCGGGTTGGCCCTATGCCGTTTCGGCGGTGCTGGCCGCCCGGGCGGGTTGCGATCTTTTGCCGGTGTGCGAGCATGAGGACGCGCAGGTGGCGGTGATCGAGGCTCTGGTCCGGGCCGAGGAAAGCGGCGAATTGCGCAAGAGGGATACTGACGATGCACTGCGGAGGATCGAAGCCATGATCGACAAGTACACCTTGCCTTACGTGGAACCCGTCCCCAAAGCGGCGATGGCCGCAGCCGGAAAGACCGAGTCGAGACTCTTGGCGGCTGAAATCAGGGGCGCCCTTTTGTGATTCGTCCCAAGGCTCTCGTCCCCGGCTCACGCGTGGCCGTCATTGCGCCCGGCGGGCGCGTGGACAAGGCCAGGGTTGAGGAGGGTCTCGCCTGCCTGCGCTCCATGGGGTTTGAGCCCGTGCTGGGTGAGAACGTCTTCAAGCGAAACCTTCATCAGGCGGGCCTCGACGACGAGCGTCTCTCGGATCTCATCTGGTCGCTGACCGACCCGGAGATCGATGGTGTCATCTGCGCGCGCGGGGGGTGTGGCGCCACCTCGCTCCTGCCCTGGCTCGAGGCGGCCCGCGTGGAACCCCGGGTCTTCTGCGGCTATTCCGACATAACCGCGATCCATGCCTGGCTCCAGCGAAACGCCTGGGTGACCTTTCACGGGCCCATGGTTGCGGCGGAGATGGCGAATGGCGGCTTCGACCTGAACAGCTTCATCGGCGAAGTCACGGGAATCCGCACCGAACATTCCATTCCCGTCCGGTTCCTCAGAGCCGGCCAGGCGGCGGGCGTTCTCTCCGGGGGCTGTCTCTCCCTCCTCGCGTCTCTCGCCGGTACGGAGTGGGCCCTGCCCTGGACCGGCCGCTCCATACTGCTGATCGAGGATGTGGGGGAGCCGCCCTACAAACTCCATCGCATGCTGACCCAGCTCCGTGACTCCCAGTCGCTGCGCGAGGTGCAGGGAATCATTTTCGGCGCTATGGCGAAATGCGATCCAGGCCCCGACGACGACTTCACCCTCGACGAGGTTTTGCTCGACGCCCTCCGGGGGTTCGAGGGTCCGGTGGCCATCGGTCTTCCCCTCGGCCACGGCGATCAACCCATGCTGACCCTGCCCCTCGGCACCAAGGTCCGGCTCGCTTCTGACGAGCCGCCGGACGACTCGAAGGGCCCCGCGTCTCTCGGACTCTCCGGCCGGTTGCACCTGACCGAACTTGGTGTCATAGAGGAGCCCGCCATCGACCAGGACGGGTAGGTTGAAGATCCACATTTCCGGCGTTTGCGGCGCCGCCACCGCATCGCTTGCGGGTCTGCTCAAGGCGAAGGGGCATCAGGTCACGGGCTCGGACCAGGATGTCTATCCGCCCATGTCCGACGAACTCGCGCGTATGGGCGTCAAGGTGAGTTCGCCTTATGCCGAAGCGAACATTCCGGCCGACGCGGATTGGGTCGTGCTCGGGAACGCTCTGTCGCGCGGGAATCCGGAAGTCGAAGCGGTCCTCGACGCGAAACGGCGGTACACGTCGCAGGCTGCGCTCCTGGCTGACGAGTTCCTTCGCGATCGCATTTCCATCGTGGTGGCGGGCACCCATGGCAAGACCACGACCACTTCGATGCTCGCCCATGTTCTCCGGCATTCTGGTTTCGACCCGTCCTTTCTGATCGGGGGCGTCAGTCTCGATCTGGGGACGAGTTATGGCCTCGGGACGGGCCGGCATTTTGTGGTCGAGGGTGACGAGTACGACACCGCTTTCTTCGACAAACGTCCGAAGTTCGTCCACTACCTGCCGGACACCGCGATCATCGGAAATCTTGAGTTCGACCACGCCGACATTTATGCCGATCTCGGCGCCGTCCAACTCGCTTTCAGCCGGCTGATGAGTGTGATTCCGCGGCGCGGTCTGCTGATCGCCGGAGTGGAGAGCCAGGCGCTTTTGGAGATCCTGCCGCAGGCGAGGTCCCGGGTCGCGACGTTCTCCCTCGGGGAGTTTGGAGGCGCTTCCTGGCAGGCGCGCGCGGTCATTTTCTCGGCGGACGGAGCGGAGTTCCACGTCTTCCACGATGGCGAGGATCTGGGCCGGATCCGCATGAGCGCGTCTGGGAACCACAACGTCCGCAACGCCCTGGCCGGGACCATCGCCGCGCTTGAAGCGGGAGTCTCCTTCATGAAGATCGCTGACGCCTTTTCCGCATTCTCGGGGGTCAAGCGCCGTCTTGAGCTCCGTGGGGAGGTGCGGGGCATCCGCGTTTACGACGACTTCGGCCACCATCCTACCGCGGTAAGGGAGACGGTGGCCGCACTGCGCTCGCGGATGGCCACGGGCGAGCGGGTGGTGGCGATCTTCGAGCCGAGGTCGTACACCTCGCGAACCAGAGTGTTCGAGAAGGACTTCGCGAAGGCCTTCACCACGGCCGACGAGGTGGTCATCTCGGCGGCCCACCTGCCCGAGAAAGTCCCGCAGGCCGAGAGGATCAGCGAGGAGACGCTCGTCGCCTCGATCAATCGAGACGGGGGGAGGGCTCGCTTTATTCGAACTGTGGACGAGATCGTGGCCGACATGGGGGCGCAACTCCGTCCGGGCGATCACGTTCTGGTCCTCTCAAACGGCGGCTTCGGGGGCATCCACGAGAAACTGCTTTCGGCCCTCCGCTCCTGACTTTTGCCGGGTTCGATGGCCCAACGGCCAGCGAATTGTGGTATGACAGTCGTAATCAAAAGCGTTGGGGATCGTCCCCGGGCAGGACCCTAAACAGATCTCACGAGGATTTATGAGAAAAATTCTTGCCGCGGTAGCGGTTGCATTCATGGCCGCATCGGTCTTCGCGCAGAGCGCGGCGGTCACCGGCGTGGTCGCCGACGAGACGGGTGGATCCCTTCCCGGAGCGACCGTGGTGGTCTCTGGATCTGGCGGGGCCAGAACCGGATTCACGGGCTCAGACGGCAAGTTCAGCGTCGTTCCTGCCGGGAACGGGCCTTACAAGGTGGCTGTCTCGATGCCGGGCTTTGCGTCTCAGACCAAGGAAGGCGTCATTGCGGGATCCAGCGCACCGTTCTCATTGAAGATCGCGGGTCTGGGTGAAACGGTCGTCGTCTCGGCGTCCAAGGTCGAGTCGACGCTCGCCAACGCGCCCGTCACGATGTCCGTGGTCACGTCTGCGACGCTCGCGACCGCGCCCAGTCAGAGCTTCGGCGACATCCTCCGCAACGTCCCCGGCGTCAACGTGATCCAGACCTCAGCGCGCGACGTCAATTTGAGCATGCGCCAGGGGACCTCGACGCTGGCGACCTCAACCCTCGTCCTCCTCGACGGCCGATCGATCTACCTCGACTTCTTCGGTCTGGTCCTTTGGGATCTGGTCCCGAGCAATCCCGCCGACATCAAGCAGATCGAAGTGGTGCGTGGTCCCGCGTCCGCGGTGTGGGGCGCGAACGCCCTGACCGGTGTCGTCAACATCCTGACCAAGACGCCCCGGGAGAATCCGAACACCACGATCTCGGTTTCGGGGGGAAGCTTCGGCACCAAGGGAGGGTCGCGGGACGGCAAGTCGGACCATTACGCCTTCGGTGCGGGCCTCTCCTTCGCCAAGGCCATCAATGACCGGTGGTCCACTCGCCTGAGCGCGGGCTATCTGACCTCGGATCCATATTCGCGTCCGACCGGCCGGGTTCCGGTCAGGCAGGATCCGCGCGTGACCGGTACCTGCAGCGGGGTCGCGGGCTCAGTCAACTGCATCGGCGGCGCCTTATATCCGGTCGACAGTTCCGGCACCGGGAACTTCGAGAATGACGGAACCAAGCAGCCCAAGCTCGACGTTCGCTTCGATCAGGACATGGCCAACGGCGGGCGGGTGACATACTCGGGCGGGTACTCGGGCACCACCGGACTTATCCACACGGGAATCGGCCCGTTCAACATCCAGAGCGGTTCGTACCTGGGGTATGGCCGGGTTGGCTACTCCAAGGGCGCTTTCAAGGTCGCCGCGTTCGGCAACCTCCTCGATGTCGACGCCCCGAATCTCCTTCTGATCGACCCTGCCTCCGGCAAGGGCGTGGCCCTCAACTTCAAGACCCAGACTTTCGACTTCGAGGTCGGACATTCCAAGATCGTGGCCGAGAAGCACGTTCTTTCCTACGGCGGCAACGCCCGCAGAAATCAGTTCGATATCACCCTGGCTCCCAACGCCGAGGACCGCAACGAATTCGGTGGGTACTTCCAGGATGAGTTCTTCGTCGACAAGTTCCGTCTCACCGTGGGCGGTCGGGTGGACAAGTTCGGCAACATCGACAAAGCAGTGTTTTCGCCCCGCGTCACCGCCATGTACAAGCCGGCGGCCGACCATTCGTTCCGTGTCTCCTTCAACAAAGCGTTCCGCGCTCCCTCGGCGATCAACAACTATCTGAGTCAGGATATCTTCAACCCGACCCCCGTCAATCTCCCCTTAGCTCCGCTCGCTCCACTGGCGCCGGCCGCCCTCCGACCTGCCCTGACGACGCCATTCTTCCTTGTCGTCAGGAACGTGGGAAATCCGAACCTGAAGCAGGAGTCGGTGACTGCTTACGAGGTCGCCTATACCGGAACCTTCAAAGCCAAGACAACGATCGGCATCGCGGTCTATCGGAACGAGACCGATAACAACATCAACTTCACTACCATCGTTCCGACGGCCACGAACCCGGCTGGGTTCCCGCCTTTCGATTTTTACACCACGGCGAACGCCCCCGCTTTGCTTGGCCTCACCACCACCGGAGTACCCGTTCCTGGGTCTCTCATCGGCTTCTTGAACCAGATCGCTCCCCTCATCGGCCAAACCATCCGTTTGCCGCGGACGGTTTCAACGTATTTGAACCTGGGACCGCTGCAACAGGACGGTCTGGAACTCTCGCTCGACCATCGGTTCAACAACGAGTGGTCCTTCTCGACCAACTACTCGTACCAGAAGAGGCCGAAGGTGCTCACCGCCAAGTCCGGTCAGATTCCCTACCTCACTGAGGAACTGGCTCTGCCCGCGAAGCACCGCTTCAATGCCAGCGCCAACTGGAACTACTCGCGCGTCGTGGGGACGGTGCAGGCGAACTACCAGGACAAGGCGCTGTGGACCGATGTCCTGAACTCGACCTATCACGGCTACACCGAGTCGTTCACCCTAGTCAACGGCAACTTCGGCGTGAAGTGGAACAAGGGCAAGGTGGTCACGAGCCTCAAGGGCACGAATCTCCTGGACAAGAAGATCCAGCAGCACGTGTTCGGCGACATCCTTCGCCGATCGGTCACGCTCGAGGCGCGCTTTACGTTCTAGAGTCTAGGGGGGCCAGACACGAACCCGGCCCCCCTAGAACCCCCTGGCCGGCGCTCGGCGGGCCTTTCTTGACGTCCGTATCGCCTGAGTGCATGAGGCGATTCGGGTAGTGGATCCGCCGAGCTTCAGCCAGACGCACCCGTTGAGGTTCGTTGCCCGCCTTCGAACTC
>JANLWV010000308.1:0-3351 GCA_031364765.1 Vicinamibacteria bacterium | reverse complement strand
GGCGCTGGCGGGATCGGCGAAACGATGGCCAGTCTCAACCGCGGTCTCCGCCGGCCCGTCGGGCATAAAGGGCGTATTCGAGCGAACCGTAAAGCAGAGCGTTAAGGCGGTCCACGTTCTCGTTGAAGGCCTCCACCACCGAGCCGGGTACGGCCGAGGTTCCTTCGAGCTTGCGAAGTTGCGAAAGCGGCTCAATCGGCGACAGCATCTCAACCCGTACGTCCGCGAAACCGGCCGCCGACGCCAGAAACGACAGGGTCTCGGGATGAAGCGGCTTTTCGTGGGTCAGGTCGCGATGGAAGACCTCGAGCAAGCCGGTGACGCTCCTCGGATTCACGGTCTCGATAATCAGGAGGCCGCCGGGGGTTAGAACTCGATGGGCCTCGACGAGGAGCGCGTGCAGAACCGCGGGCTTCAGGTGCTCGGCTACCTGCGCCGCCAGGACGCCGCCCACCGAAGCGCTTTGTGTGCCGCTGAGGAACTGGATCAAGTCGCCGCCCACGACCTCGAGGCCCGCGGCCCGGCAAGCCGATACGGCCGACGCATTGCTTTCAACTCCGCGGCCCTTGATTCCGGCACGGGCGAGAGCCTGCAGAAACTCGCCGCGGCCACACCCAAGATCGAGAACGGCGAAACCGGAAGGAGCTTGGGCGAAATCTTTCGCGTACTTCGAGAATCGCGAGGCCAGAGTCTCGTCGCTTCGCCGGAAACGATTCTCGAAGGCCACGTAGGCGCTGCTCTCGGACGCGTCGGTCGCGGCGCGCGCGCGTTCGGGCGCTGGAGCCTGGCTCGCGAGAGACTCTCTCACCCCTTTCACCTCGGCGCCCAGAACCTCGACTCGATCCACCAGTCCCTGGAAACCGTCGATCCGGCGATGAAGCGACTCCAGTCGGCGGTCGAAGGCCTCAAGGATCAACTCGGACCGGAGCGTGGCGTAGCCGGAAGCCACGCGATCTCGCGCGTCCGCGGTGGGCAGGAGGCGCTGGGCATAGCGGATGAGCGCCGCCGATATCTCGCGCAAATGGCCGATCGCCTTCGACTCCTCGGCGATGAAGCCATTAAGGATGCGGACGATAGCGCCGTTCCACTCCTGCTGCCGGGCCATCACCGGCCGGAGCGCCTCCTTGGCCCGGCGATCAAGGAAACCCCGGTTCCCCGCCGCTTCCGCCTCAGGCGCCGCCCAAAGCCGATTGATGGCTTCGAGCTGAGAGGGAAGCTCCTTCAGGTTCTCAAGAGGAAGCGGAAACGAAGCCAGGCGATCAAGAGCGGCAAGAGCCACCTCGTAGGCCGCATCCTCTTCCGCCTGACGCGCCTTGAGCTTCGCGAGCGGACCGTCCTCGGGTGGGTTTTTGTCGAGGAGCGACATCAGTGGCCGGACACCGTTATTTCCCGACCACTCCGTGAAGCGGCGAACTGGCGGACGCGTACTTCCGGCGCGGCATGCGACCGGCCAGAAACGCGTCGCGGCCGGCGAGGACCGCGCGCCTCATGGCGCCCGCCATGAGGATGGGATCCCTGGCTTCCGCGATGGCGGTGTTCATGAGCACGCCGTCCGCTCCGAGCTCCATGGCAATCGCCGCGTCCGAGGCCGTTCCGACACCCGCGTCCACGATCAAGGGAACGGAGATGGCCTCGCGGATAAGCTCGATGTTGACGGGATTCTGAATCCCCAGGCCGCTGCCGATCGGGGCCCCCAGAGGCATGACCGCGGCGGCGCCCGCGTCTTCGAGCTTCTTCGCCATGACCACGTCGTCCGTCGTATACGGCAAGACGATGAAGCCCTCGCCGACGAGGATTTTCGTGGCTTCGAGAAGACCGACCACGTCGGGGTACAGCGTCTTGGGATCGCCGATGACCTCGAGCTTCACCCATTCGGAAAGACCCGCTTCACGCCCGAGCCGCGCGGTCCGCACCGCCTCGTCGGCGGTGTAGCAGGCCGCCGTGTTGGGTAGGATGAAAATCTTCTTCGGGTCGATGAAGTCGAGTAGGGTGCCCGCACCCTTGGGGGCGGAAAGATCCACCCGCCGCACCGCCACCGTCACCATGTCGGCGCCCGAGGCCTGGTGAGCCCCTCGCATGATCTCGAAGGAAGGGTACTTCCCCGTGCCCACGATCAGGCGGGAGTTGAAACTTCGCCCCCGGATGGTGAAGGGGGGACAGGGCGCAGTCTCGGTCATCGCGCCGATTCTCTCAGCGAACCCCCGCTCACGCTTGCTTCAACTCGCGGCGGCTTCACTGGGCGATCCGGCCGTCCACCAGACGCACCACGCTGCGGGCATGGTTCATTACGCTCCCCCAACTTGAAACCGTCCATGGCGACCAGGCGTGGGGACTGAGCCCCAACCAAGCCCGTCAACTCTTCAGCGGCTTCTTCGCGAAGTAGTAGAGGGAGTACGAAAGCAGCACGAAGGCAATCACGCCGGCCAGGTTGTTGGTCTCCAACGGCCCGCCAATGTGTAGCAGGTTCGCGGGCACGCGGCCGGTCGTCTCGAGGGCCTTCACCGCGACCGCGAACAGGCCGACGATGCCGCCCGCGGCGATGAGGCCGGAGGCGTACAGCGACCCCGGCGACGTTTCCTCTTCGCTCGCCTTTTTCTCGGCTCCTCGTTCGACCAGCCACCGGACCACACCGCCGACGAAGATCGCCGCCGACGTTCCGACCGGCAAATAGGCGCCGACCGCGAAGGAGAGCGACCTCACCCCGAGAAGTTCCACCGTGAAGACGAGGAAAACACCGATCAGCACGAGACCCCACGGAAGTTTTCGATTCAGGATGCCGTTGATGACCACGGACATGAGCCGCGCCTGGGGCGCTGTCGCCTGGTCGGATCCGATACCCTGGATCCACTGTTTCTCTACCTGGCCCGTGCTCCGATCGAAGAGGTACTTGCCCTCGGGGATGGTCGGTGAGCCGATGACATTGAGCAGCGCATAGGTTTTACCGGCGTGCTCGAACGCCTCCGTCTCGACCTTGACGCCGTCTGGTCGCGCTTCGAGATCGATGGGAATCCTGATATCGACGTACTTCTCAAGGCCCTTATTCATCAGGATGAGGGTCGCACCGATGGCGAAGCAGGACGCGAGCACGCCCGCCATCAGGGCGAGTTGCTGCGCGCGCGGTGTCGCGCCGACAATGTAGCCCGTTTTCAGATCCTGCGACGTGTTGCCGCCGTTCGCGGCCGCGATGCACACGCTTCCGCCGATCATCAAGGCCAGAGCGCCGTAGGGGGCGGCCGTCCAGCCGACCACGAGGAAGAGAGCGCAGGTGGCCATGAGGGTGGCGATGGTCATCCCGGAGATCGGGTTGGATGACGTTCCGATGAGACCACAAATGCGCGAGGAGACGGTGAC
>JANLWV010000236.1:0-18559 GCA_031364765.1 Vicinamibacteria bacterium | reverse complement strand
CGGCTCGAATAATAGCGCGCCCGCGCCGGGCGCACGCGATCTCCGTTCCGCTATCCTCAGGGCCATTCAAGGAGACAGACCCACGTGAAAACGACACGCATCCAGGCCCTTTTCCGCCTCCTCGCCCTTTCGGCCCTCGCCCCGAATGGATACGCCGCCGACGTTCCCACACCCGAGTCCGTCCTCGGCTTCAAAGTCGGCGCCGATCGCAAGCTCGCCGACTGGACACAGATCGTCGACTACTTCCGGAAACTCGACGCCGCCTCCGACCGGGTGAAGATCGACGGAGAGGGGAAGACCACGCTCGGCAAGCCGTTCCTGGCCGTCGTCATCACTTCCGAAGCCAACATGGGAAACCTTGAGGCCATCCGCCAGGCGAACCTCCGCCTCGCCGACCCGCGCGGCCTTTCCGATGCGGAGGCGCAGAGACTGCTCGCCACCGGCAAAACCATCATCGCCCATAATCACGGAATTCACGCCACCGAGGTCGCAGCTCCCCAGACTTCAATGGAACTCGCGTATCTGCTCGCCACGAGCAACGATCAGCGGATCCTCGACATCCTTGACAAGGCGGTGATCGTGATGCTGCCCGCTCACAATCCGGACGGGACGCAGATGGTGGTCGACTGGTACAAGAAGAGTCTTGGCACCGCCTGGGAGGGCGAGGAGGTGCCTTTCCTCTATCACCACTACAACGGCCACGACAACAACCGCGACTGGTACATGTTCACCCAGGCCGAGAGCCAGGCCACCGCCACCCTTCTCTACGACCGCTGGAAGCCGCAAATCGTCCATGACCTGCATCAGATGGGCAGCAACGCCGCGCGCATCTTCGCCCCGCCCTACGTGGATCCGTGGGAGCCCGGCGTCGATCCTTCGCTGATCGCGGCCACGAACACGATCGGCACCTACATGGCGGCCCGACTCACCGCAGAGGGCAAGCGCGGCGTGGTGGTGAATGCCATGTACGACGGCTTCTCGCCCGCGCGCCAGTATCCGGTCAATCACGGCGGCGTGCGGATCCTCACCGAGTGCGCTTCCGCGAAGATGGCGACGCCCATCGATCTGAAGTTCGAGCAGCTCGGCATCGGCATCGGCTACGACGCGAAGAAGGCGACCTGGAACTTCCCGGCCCCCTGGATGGGCGGGACCTGGCGCCTGCGCGACATCGTCGACTATCAGATCTCGGCGTCGCTGGCCCTTCTCGAACACGGCGCGCGCAACCGCGATTATTGGCTCTCGAACTTCCTGGCCGTCAATCGCCGGGCCTCGAGCCGCACCGAGCCTTTCGCCTACGTGATGAGCGCCGATCAGAAGGACCCGGTCACCGCGGCGAAGCTCCTTGAAGTCATGAAGTGGAACGCGGTTGAGGTGCAACGCGCGAAGGCCTCCTTCACCGCGGACGGGAAAGCCTATCCGATCGGATCGTTCGTGATCTCGATGCAGCAGCCTTCGTCGGGCTTTGCCAAGTCGGTTCTGGAGCGTCAGAAGTATCCCGACCTGCGCCAGTACCCGGGCGGGCCTCCGCAGCGTCCGTACGACGTCACCGCCCACACCCTCCCCCTGCTGCTGAACGTGGAGGTCCAGGCAGTGGCCGCCCCGTTTACCGCCGAATTGGAGAAGGGGGCCGATGTTGCCATCGCCAAGGGCGGACTGACCGGTCAGGGGACGCACTTCGCGTTTGGACACCGCAATAGCGACCTGATGGCGGCCTACCGTCTGATGAAAGCGGGAATCGCCGTGAGCTGGGCGACCGAGGCGTTCACCAGCGCCTCCAAGTCCTATCCCGCGGGGACGTTGCTCATTCCGGCGGCGGCTCGCCTCAAGGCGCTACCGATCTTCGAATCGCTCGGCGTCAAGGCCGAAGGAGTCCGCGCGAAGCCTTTGCCGAAGATGTTGACGCTCAAGACGCCGCGCGTCGGTCTTTATCAAAGTTACGTGGCGTCCATGGATGAGGGCTGGACGCGGTTCATTTTCGACAAGAGCCTCGGCCTTGACTACGCCACCGTGCATGACCGCGATGTGCGAGGCGGAAACCTGCGTGCGAAGTTCGACGCCATCATCCTGCCCGATGCGACCGCGCGGCAGATGATCGATGGCCACAAAAAGGGGGAGATGGCGGATGAGTTCGCCTCGGGCCTGGGGGCCGAAGGTGTCGCCGCCCTGAAGGCTTTCGCCGAAGCGGGTGGAACGCTGATCGCGTTCAACAACGCGACCGAGCTGCTGACCCAAATGGGCGCGCCGGTCAAGAACATCCTCGCTGGCCTCGGTTCGCGCCGAGGGGGTGGAAGCGCGCTTGGACCCGAATCCGCGCAGTTCTACTGCCCAGGCGCCATCCTCGACGCGAAGGTCGATCAGACACATCCCCTGGCGGCCGGCCTCGACGCGCGGTCGATGGTGTGGTTCGAGTTCAGCCCGGCGTTTGAGGTATCGGGCGGCCGGAGCGTCCTCACCTACGACTCCGACAACGCCCTTCTCTCCGGCTGGCTTCTGGGCGGAAAGATGCTGAACGGAAAGTCGGCCCTCGTCGAAGTGCCGATGGGCCAGGGGAAGGCCGTGTTATTCGGCTTCCGACCGCAATACCGCGCGCAGTCCTGGGCCACGTACATCCCGATGATGAACGCGTTGCTCCTTTCGTCCGCCATCAGCCCGGCCGCGAAGTAGCGCGCGAAAGCGCTACGCGACCTTCGGGATTCGGAGTTTGGCGCCCTTGAGGTTTCCGATCACCGCCAGCGTCAGCTTGCGGCCGAAAATATCCCGGACGAGTTTCAAAACGTCGTCGCTCGTGACCGCGTCGATGGACCGAAGCGTCTCATCAAGGGAGATCGTGCGCTTGAAGTAAATCTCGTTCCGGGCGAGAGCGCTCATCCGCGAGCCCGTGCCTTCGAGCGACAGCATCAGGCCACCCTTGAGGTTGTCCTTGGCGCGCTGGAGCTCGTCGTCGGGCACCCGTTCATCCAGCAGCCGCTTGACCTCGTCGCTGATCAGGGACAGGACGGTCTCCACCCGCTCCTTCGACGTGGCGGCATAGATGGAAAGACTCCCGGTGTCCATGAAACCGGAGAGCCCCGCCGATATCGAATAGACGAGACCCCGCTTCTCGCGCACGTTCTGGAACAGACGGGAGGAGATACTCCCCCCCAAAATGGTGCCGAGGACATGACCGGTGAACCGATCTGCGTGGGTGGAGGCCGGACCCAAAGCACCCAGGCAGAGGTGGGTTTGAGCCAGGGTCTCCTTGTGCTTCGTGATGAGGCCGTGGTGGGTCGTGGGCCTGGGGCTCTTGGTGTGAGCGCGCCTTTTGGGAATCGAAGTGAACAGCCTGGTGGCGATTTCGATGGCGCGCTTCTCGGTGATCCGCCCGGCGATGGCCAGGACCAGATTCGACGGGACGTAGACCTTCCTGAAGAAACGCCGCACATCGTCCTGGGTGTAGCTCCGAAGCGCCCTGCGGGTTCCCAGGATGGGCCGGCCGATCGGATGATCGGGCCAGAATTGCGATGCGAACATCTCGCCGAGGATGTCGTCGGGGGTGTCGTCCACCATCGCGAACTCTTCGCGGATGACCGTTTTCTCTTTGGCGAGGTCCGACCGGTCGAAGCGGGGGTTGACCAGAATGTCGGCCAGGATCTCGGCCGATCGATTGACGTGGGTGTCGAGCACGCGCAGATGAAAGGCCGCGTATTCCTTCGACGTGAACGCGTCCATGTGGCCGCCCATGGCGTCCACATCCATGGCGATCTGCTCGGCGCTTCGCGTCGCCGTGCCTTTGAAAACCAGGTGCTCGATGAAGTGGGCGAGGCCCCGTTCGGCGTCGTTTTCGTGGCGGGAGCCGCGGCGGACGAAGACGCCTATCGCGACCGAATGGACCTGGGCCAGCGGTTCGACGAGGAGCGTCAATCCATTCTCGAAGACGTGACGGGTTGCGCTCATAAACCTCCAGCATACCGGTTGATCCCCTTGAAGCGGGGGGCCGCAATTCACAAAACGGACCGCCATGCTTTGCCCCCCGCACCCCCGCGCTCCGGCCCAAGTGAATTGGGCCTGCGCTGGCTTGAAGCGGGGGGCCGCAATTCACAAAACGGACCGCCATGCTTTGCCCCCCGCACCCCCGCGCTCCGGCCTGGGCCTGCGCTGGCCTTCAGAAGATACGATTAGGAGAATGATCTCTGTCGACGAGGCGCGGGCGGCGGTTTTTGGGCGCGTTCCCACTCTTCCGACCGAGACCGTGCCGCTCGCGGTCGCGCGGTCGCGCGTCCTCCGGGCACCCGTCGTCTCGGACCGCGACTTTCCGCCCTTCAACCGGGCCGCGATGGATGGCTTTGCCGTGAGATCCGCTGACACCAAAGCACCGAACGCCCGGTTGAACGTGACCGGCGAGGTGCGGGCGGGCCTCTGGCCTGATCGCGCCGTCGGCCTGGGTGAAGCCATCCGTATCATGACCGGCGCTCCGGTGCCCGAGGGCGCCGACGCCGTCGTCCAGGTTGAACGCACCCTCCGACTTCGTTCAGGGCGGCGGCATGACGTTGCGGCCGAGGCTGCCGATTCGGAAGAGGTTCTGATCGAGGCCAGCGTGACCGCGGGTCAGAACATTGTCCCCCGCGGCTCGGAAGCGACGGCGGGCACGGTTCTTCTTCGCGAAGGCGTCCGCATCGGGGTGGGCCACCTCGCTTTGCTGGCGTCCGTGGGCGTGGTCGAGCCTCTGGTCTCGAGGCGACCGCGAGTGGCCGTGGTGGTGACCGGCGACGAAGTGATCGATCCTTCGAGCCGGCCGAGCGCCGCGCAGATCCGTAATGCCAACGGGCCTGCCCTCGTGGCCGCGATCCAGGAAGCGGGAGGCGTAGCCACGGACTTCGGCGTGGTGAGAGACGATCCCGCGGCGACCCGGGTGGCCATTGAGCGAGCCCTTGATGAGGGCCACGACGCGATCGTGCTTTCGGGCGGCGTCTCCGCCGGCGACTTCGATTTCGTCGAACCAGCCCTGGGCCAGCTGGGTGTCACCCTTCACGTCACGGCGGTGCGGGTGAAGCCAGGAGCTCCGTTTGTCTTCGGCACGCGGGGCGACACGCTTGTTTTCGGCCTGCCTGGGAATCCGGTTTCCGCCCAGGTCACGTTCGAGCTCTTTGCCCGTCCGGCATTCCTCAAGATGCAGGGCGCCGCGGCGTTCCTTCGTCCGCTGTTCGAGGCGACACTCGTTGGTTCGTTGACGAACCGGTCGGCGCGAAAGAGTTACCTGCCGGTTTTCGCGGCCTTTGGGGCGGGCGGGCTCATGGCCCGACCCATCCCAACTCAAGGCTCGGGCGACCTCGTCGCTCACTCTCTCGCCAATGCCCTCGCCGTTCTCGAACCCGATCGAACGAGCGCCGCCGAAGGAGACCTCGTTCCCATCTATCCACTCTCATCTTTTCTCGAGGTCTGAATATGCCCGCCCCTCCCGCCCGGAAACGAACTCCCAAGCTTTCGCACGTGGGCCGGAATTCCCGCGCCCGCATGGTCGACGTCACCGACAAGGCCGACACCATTCGGGAGGCCAGAGCCTCGGGCCGGATTCTCATTTCGAAGGCCGCGATGGCCCTGGTGCGTGCGCACAGCCTGGAAAAGGGTCCGGTCACCGCGGTGGCGCGGTTTGCCGGCATCCAGGCGGCGAAGCGCACCGCGGACGCGATACCCATGTGTCATCCCCTGCTTCTATCGCAGGTGGATGTGGTGATCATTCCGCGGCCCTTCGGTTTCGAGATCACGTCCACCGTGAAGGTGAAGGGCCAGACCGGCGCCGAGATGGAAGCTCTTCACGCCGTCTCGGTGGCGGCTCTCACCATCTACGACATGGTGAAGGCGGCGGACAAGAAGATGGTGATCGGCGAGATCCGGCTGGAGTCGAAGACGGGGGGCAAGAGCGGTGATTTTAAGCGGTAGGAGCCAGGCGGCCGCGGTCATCGCGGTCGCATTTCTTCTCGGGCTTTCATTCGCGTCCGCTCAGCCGGTCTCGTTGCCGCGGAAGCCCTCGCCCGCGGTGGAGGCGGTCGTTGGAGAGTATGGAGAAGGGAGCGCCCGCCTGGTTCTTCGCGAGATGCAGGGCGCCCTTGAAGTCAGTTCGGACGGGCGCTCGTTCGAGTTGGTGCGCGACCTGGGTGGCGACCGATACGCGGCCCTTCGGCTGGGCGAGTTTCGCGTCGATCGGGGGGTTCCGGCGCTGAAGACCCGTGGAGCTTTCGTCCCTACCGTCATCCAGGGCATTTCGATTGGCGGCGTCTTCCTGCCGCGTCGCGACTTCGCAGGCAGGGAAGGATTCTTCAGAATCGCACCTCTTCGACCGGTGTCCGAACTCGCGAAGGAGGCTCGAGCGTTGTCCCCCCCGCTTCAAACCGGCGATTTCCTCGAAAGCGATCTCGTGGATGTGCGTTCGCTCGACAAGTCGATCGCTCTCGATGTTCGCTACGCGACTTCCCTGAACTTCCTCGCCACGAAGGTATACGGCAAGGCGCAGGTCAGGCTTCAACGAAAGGCCGCCGAGGCGCTGGTCCGCGCGCACCGCGCACTCAAGACCGCGGGCTACGGTCTCCTGCTGCACGATGGTTATAGGCACTGGTTCGTCACCTGGATCTTCTGGAACGCGACGCCTGAAGAGTCCCGGGATTTCGTCGCCGACCCCGCCACGGGGTCCAAACACAATCGCGGTTGCGCCATCGACCTGACCCTCTTCGATCTCAAGACCAGGAAGGCGGTCGAGATGCCGGGCCTCTACGACGAGATGTCTCCGCGCTCCTATCCCGACTACCAGGGCGGGACATCGAGCCAGCGCGCGTTACGCGAACTGCTCCGGCAGGCCATGGAGCAGGAAGGTTTCGCGGTCTACGAGACGGAGTGGTGGCACTTTGACTACAAGGACTGGCCTCGGCACGCCATCGGCAATGAAGGCTGGTGGAAAAGCTGACGCAACGTAACGCGACGCCGCCGCCTCGGGCCGGGACCCCCGTCCAGGCTCTGAACCTTGAGAACGCGCGGCTTCTCGTCCTGACCGGGGCGGGAGTGTCGGCGGAGAGTGGTCTTGCCACGTTCCGCGATTCGAACGGCCTCTGGGAGCAGCATCGCGTCGAGGACGTCGCGTCGCCGGACGGTTTCGAGCGCGATCCGCACCTCGTCTGGAAGTTCTATTCGCACCGGCGGGAGCAGGCGAAAACCGTTGAGCCAAATGCCGGGCATCGCGCCCTGGCCGAGGTGGAAGGGCGGCTGGGCGACCGGTTTCTTCTCGTCACCCAGAACGTCGACAGCCTCCACCAGCGCGCGGGCTCCCTCCGGGTCATCGAAATCCACGGCAGTCTCTTCCGGACCAAGTGTTCGGGCTGCGACCTCGCCCCTTTTCACGATGAAGCCACGTATCTGGGAAGCACTCTCCCCCTCTGCGACAACTGTGAAGGTCGAGGCCGCAAAACCCTGGTTCGGCCCGACATCGTCTGGTTCGGCGAGATGCTCGACCCGGGCCACCTTCAGGCCATCGACGCGTTCATGCGTCGGAGTCTCGGATCTCCCTTCGTCTTCCTGGCCGTGGGAACGTCGGGCGCGGTCTGGCCGGCCGCCGGTCTGGTCAATCTTGCCCGGGGCCTGGGCGCCTCCACTTGCCTCGTGAACGCCGAGCCGGCCGAGAACACCACGCGATTTCACCAGTTCATCCAGGGCAGAAGCGCAGAGGTTCTGCCCAGACTGCTCGGCAATCGCCCTTGAATAAGTTCCGGTTTGTGCCCCCGCCAACCGATAATCGACGCTCCCGTTCTCCCGAGGAGGTCATTCTTGAAACCACGTCTAAGGCCCGCCCTGGCCCTTGTCTGCATCACTGTGACCCTCATGGCCACCGCTGAAGCCCTTCAATACGAAACCATCGTCTATCCGCAGACCAGAAAGGGCGATGTCGTGGAGGTCCTTCACGGCCACAAGATCGCGGATCCCTACCGCTGGCTGGAAGACCCGAACAGCCCGGAGACCGCGGCCTGGGTGGACGCGCAGAACAAGGTGACCTTCTCCTACCTCGAGAAGATCGAGAGGCGCTCGGCGATTCGAGAGCGACTGACGAAGCTGTGGAACTATGAGCGCTACGGCGTCCCCAGCCGTCAAGGCCCGTGGACGATTTTCTCGAAGAACGACGGCCTCCAGAACCAGGCGGTGATCTACAAGGCGACGTCCCTGACCGCGACGCCGCAAGTCCTCCTCGATCCCAACACGCTTTCGACCGATGGCACGGTGGCCCTTTCCGGTCTGAGCTTCTCGGAAGACGGCAAGCGCCTCGCCTACGCGACGTCCGCGTCGGGGTCGGACTGGATGGAGTGGAAGGTTCGTGATGTCGCTTCGGGCATGGACCTCGCCGATGTCATCAAGTGGTCCAAGTTCTCGGGCGCTTCGTGGAAGAAGGATGGCAGCGGCTTCTACTACTCCCGCTACGACGCGCCCTTGGATGAGGGGGAGGCGTTCAAGGCGGTCAACAAGAATCAGAAGGTCTACTTCCATCGCGTCGCCACAGCGCAGGTCCAGGACGAGCTCGTCTACGAGCGTCCCGATCAGCCGGACTGGGGCCTGGGCGCCGATGTCACCGAAGACGGCCGCTGGCTTCTGATTTCACAGTCCGAAGGCACCAATCGTGAGAACCGCGTCTTCCTGAAGGACCTGGCCGACCCGAACGGAAAGATCGAGCCTTTCCTGGACAGGTTCGACGCGTCTTACGGCATTGTGGGGAACGACGGGGCGACCTTCTATGTAGCCACCGACAAGGATGCGCCGCGGTATCGCGTGGTGGCGATTGAGAAAGGAAAGCCGGACCAGAACAGCTGGAAGACCGTGATTCCACAGGCCTCGAATCGTGATGTCCTTTCTTCCGTCTCCCTGATCGCCAATCGCTTTGTCGCGGTCTGGCGCGTCGATGCCCACGAGAAGCTGAAGGTCTACGCATTGGATGGGAAGCTCGAGGGAGAGATACCGCTGCCCGCCCTCGGAGCGGTCGGAGGAATCTCCGGAAAACGCGCGGACCCGGACGCGTTCTACGCATTTACGTCTTTCAACTATCCCTCCACGACCTTCCGCTACGACTTCGCGAGAAGGACGAGCACGATCTTCAAAAAGCCGACCGTCGACTTCGATCCGAACGCCTACGAAACGAAACAGGTGTTCTACCCAAGCAAGGACGGGACGAAGATCCCGATGTTCATTGTCCACAAGAAGGGCCTGGTCCAAAACGGCGCGAATCCGACTTATCTCTACGGCTATGGCGGCTTTGACGTGTCTCTCGAGCCCGCCTTCTCCGCCGCCAACGTGGTGTGGATGGAAATGGGCGGCATCTACGCCCAGCCCAATCTGCGGGGCGGGGGAGAGTATGGGAAGGAATGGCACGACGCGGGTCGGCTGAAGAACAAACAGAACGTGTTCGACGACTTCATCGCCGCCGCCGAGTGGCTGATCGCCAACAAGTACACGTCCACGCCGAAGCTCGCGATCGGTGGGGGCAGCAACGGAGGCCTCCTCGTCGGCGCGGCGATGACCCAGCGTCCCGAACTGTTTGGGGCGGCGTTGCCCGCGGTTGGTGTCATGGACATGCTCCGCTATCACAAATTCACCATCGGCTGGGCCTGGAAGTCCGATTACGGCGATCCTGAAATCAAAGACGACTTCGAAGTGGCGCTCAAGTACTCGCCCCTTCATAATCTGAAGCCGGGTGTCGCCTATCCGCCGACCCTGGTGACCACCGGCGATCACGATGACCGTGTGGTGCCCGCCCACTCGCACAAGTTCATCGCCACGCTCCAGGCGGCGCAGAAGGGGAGCGCCCCGGTGCTCACCCGGATCGAAACCAAGGCCGGGCACGGAGCCGGCAAACCCACGACGAAGATCATCGAAGAGCGGGCGGATCAGTGGGCGTTTCTTACCAAAGCGCTCGGGATGAGATGAGCGGTTCTCGACAACTCGTACTCGTGAACCGTCTGTAGAAGGTGAGGGGCATGAGATCGAGGCCTGGTCCGTACTCGTACACGTTCGTATTGACGAGCCGTTAGGTCTTGGGGCTGGCCGCCTCGGCGAGGAGCTTTTCGATCAGTCGAGAGACGTCCTTGTCGCGGCTGGTGCCGATGTGGATCTCGCCGAACATCCGGTCTCTTATCTGGCCGCGTGAATCGACGACGTAAATCGCGGGCCAGTACTCGTTACGGAGGGCCCGCCAGTAGCTCATGTCGTTGTCGAGAAAATGCGAGTGACCCTGAAGGCCGTGCTCCACAACCGCAGCCTCCACATGCCTCCGCGACTTCTCGTGGGCGAACTCGGGGGTGTGGACGCCCACAATGACGAGGCCACGCTCGCCGAATCGCTTCTCCATCTCCTGGACCCAGGGGATCGTGCGAACACAGTTGATTCAGCCAAACGTCCATACGTCGAGCATGACAACTTTGCCTTCGAGGCCCTTCAAGCTCTGAGGCGGGCCGATCCATTGCTTCGGGTCCTGAGAGGGGAACTCCGGAGCCCTGTCGGAGCGACCGGTCTCCCCCGCGGTGGCGAGCGTGATCAACATCCCGGCCATCACCAAGGCTCTGAGGACACGTTCCGCTTCAGTCGATGGTGAGCCGGTTCCATGCGCGGGCGTCGAAGGCAAGAGATCCAGGGACGTCATTCGGGTGGTTGCCTTACCAAAGCCGCGGTGCGCGAGGCGAGGATGGCATGGATCAGCTCCTCGGGTACTTCGGCGGGCGGGGCGTCGGCCCACTCCGAACCTCGAGCCGCCTGCAGCGTTGCCCGGTAAGTGGCAAGGTATTTCCGGCACGCGAAACACCGCTCGAGGTGATTCTCAAAGTGCCGCCGCGTCGAGGCGTCAAGGATGCCATCGAGGAACTCGTCGAGGAAACCGTAGAGCTCGCGACAGGTCATGAAGAGCCTTCCCCGAAGCGTTCGGCCAGGAGCCGCCGCAATGCGTGTCTCGCCCGGTGCAGACGCACTTTGACCACGCCGTCGGTCACGCCCAGAACCTCGGCGGTTTCCGCGGTGTCCAGCTCCTCGATGTCTCGCAGGAGCAGGACCACGCGATATATCTCGGGCAGGCGATCGATGCAGCTTCGCACGAAGTCGCGCGTCTCACGGGTTTCCACCATCTGCACCGCTGACGGCGACCAATCCCGGGGTTCGATGCGCGCGTGACCGTCGGCGGTGAAGGCGGGAAGAAGAGCGTTGATGGATTGCTCGGGTCGCCGCTTCTTCGACCGGAGGCGCATCAGCGAGGCGTTGACCGCGATTCGATGCAGCCACGTCCCGAGCAGAGAAGTTCCTTCGAAGGCCTGAATCCCGCGGAAGGCCGAGACAAACGCTTCCTGGACCGCGTCCTTCGCCTCCTCGTGGTTGCGCAGAATCCGGAGGCAGACGGAGAGCATCCGGCCGGAGTGCGTCCGCACCAGTCTCTCGAACGCGTCCTCCTGGCCCGCGCGGAGCCCGGCCAAGAGTTCCGCTTCTTGAACCGGAGGCGAAACCACCATTTGAACTTAACACGCGTGGGTTAGAGGCAGCGGAAGAAAACAAGACCATGGCACCGTGTCTTGGATGCCGCCACCCCGAGTGGGTTTCCGGGGGCGGGCTAACGGCTATAAGCCGGAACTCAGCCGGGGGGCCGGAGCAACAGGTCCAGTCTCAGGGCTTCGCCCACCGACCAGGCCTGAAAGGGACAACCTCGCGCCAGATGCGGCGCGTCGCCCTCGGCAATTTCGGGCAGGTGCCCGGAAGCGTAGGGGTCCAGTGACTCCAGAAAGGGATCCAGGAAACGGTGTCGCGCTTCGCTCAGCGCCGCAGGCGAGCCGCCTCGCGTCCTGACCCAGGCCTCCACAAAGGCTCCCATGAGATACGGCCAGACCGTGCCTTGGTGATACGCGGTGTCGCGCTGCCAGATGCCGCCCCGATAAGAACCGCGATACTGCGGGTCGTCGGGAGAAAGCGACCGAAGACCACAAGGCGTCAGGAGCTTCGCTTCCGCAAGGTCTACGATCTTCCGCGCGCGGTCGCCGCGCACCACCTCAAAAGGAAGGCCGCCCACCGCGAAGACAGCGTTTGGACGAATCCGACCGTCACACCGGCCCGGCACGTGATCGGCGTCCACCACGTCGTAGAGGTACCTCGCGTCCTCGTTCCAGAATTTTTGGTTGAAAGATGTCTCCGCCCGCTCCGCCCATCGGCTGAAGCGGGCGTCCATCGGGCCACCGATTCTCAGGGCGTTGATCCACAGCGCCTGAATCTCCACCGGCTTTCCGATCCGGGGCGTCACCACGTAGTCGCCGACCTTCGCGTCCATCCACGTCAGTTGGACGCCCGGCTCTCCGGCGGCCAGCAGGTGATCCGCGTCCATGCGAATGCCGTGTCTGGTTCCCCCGGCATAACCGCGCAGAATCGCGACGATCGCCGCATTGAGCTGCCATTCCTCGCCGGTGGCGGGGGCCAGGCCCGCGCGCCTTTCGGCGAGCCTCAGGTCGTGGATGGCGACGATGAACCACAACGACGCATCCACGCTGTTGAACTCAGGCCGCTCATCCGAGTCGGTGAACCGATTCGGCAACATGCCTTGCGAAACCGCGGCCGACCACTGAACGAGTACGCTCCGCGCCTCTTGAAGCCGACCGGTCGCAAGGCACAGCCCGCGCAGGGCAATGAAGGTGTCGCGGCCCCAGTCGGTGAACCAGGGGTAACCGGCCAGAATGGTTTTTCCCTGACCCCGATCCACCACATAGGAAGACGAAGCACGGGCGAGAGGGGACGGAACGCTCAGGCGCCGAGACCGTTCCGCCGCGCGGATTGCCCTGACCCAATGGTCGAGGGCCGAGGCATTCAATCGCTCCGTTGCCCCAACGGTTCCAAAGACGAGAATGGCTTCACCCTCGCCAAGATCGAACGTGAATGTCCCGGGAGTTCCCAGGTCCTCCGTGTAGTCGAGAGAGCGCTCGCGTTCTTCCGTGTAGAGAAAATCCCGGTACCAGTAAGGCTCCTCTTGAAACGCGCCGTTCGTCACGGCCACCACGGCTGGTTCGCCTGGGTAGGTCTGGAAGACCCATCGTCCGGCCCGCTCGTTCTCGTGAAGGACCGGCTTGAAGCGGAAGTCCGGGTTCTCGTGGTGGAGGGAGTGATAGTCGCGTCCGGAGAGGAACGGACGCGCGACCAGACTTGTCGGCTTGGCGTTTTGAGAAACGAGACGCCAAGACAGAACGACCAGCGGAGAGCCTCTTGGAACCAAGATCGAGTGTTCGATGGTTCTTCCCTCGCCCAGATCGTAGATCCACGTGGGCCAGAGGGACCCATCGAACACGAAGTCGACGGGACGGCCTTCGTAGCGAACCACTGCTGCGTCGCCCTCGTCCGGGGCCTTGTAGGTCTGAGAGGTCAGGGCCAGACGCTCGCCGTCCAACTCCACCACGACATCCACGCCATTCACGAGAACGCGTCTTTCTGCCGGAGGCTTCTTCGAGACGAGGAGCAGGGCGTGGTACCGGCGGGTCCTGGTGGCGTGCGAGGTGAGCGAGGCAAAACCGCCGAGGCCATCGGCCTCCAGCCATTCGTAGTTCGGCTGCGTCATTGCCGCGTCCTCCTTCTCTTCGCCACGTCCTCGATGCAGCGCAGCGCCAAGGTGGTCCAGCCGGTCTGGTGCGACGCGCCGAACCCTCGGCCGGTGTCTCCGGAGAAATACTCGTGAAACAGGACGAGGTCCTTGAAGTGAGGGTCCACCTGGTAGCGGGAACTCTGGCCGTGGCAGGGCCGTCGGCCTTTGCCGTCTTTGAGGAACGTCGAGGCGAGGCGTCGCTCAATCTCGATCGTAACTTCCTTGAGGTTCATGAAGACGCCCGATCCGGTGGGGCACTCGACGCGCAGACTTTCGTCATAAAACTCGTGATACCGCCCTAGAGCCTCCACCAGGAGGTAGTTCAAAGGAAACCAGATCGGGCCGCGCCAGTTGGAGTTGATGCCGAAAGCCCGGGTCTCGGACTCCTCGGGGGCATACGCGATACGAAACTCGCCGCCCGGAGCCTGGAGGACAAACGGTTCAGAGTGGTGGCGCTTCGAGAGCGACCGCACGCCCGTGGGGGCCAGGAACGAGGACTCGTCGAGCAAATGCGCGAGCACCCGGGTCAACTGTTCCCGAGAGGGCGTCGCGAGAAGGACCTTTTCGGAATGCGCCCCGTCCTGGTCCAAGGCTTCCACTCGCTTGCGAAGTTTCGGTAGATGTTCCAGCGAACCGCGTTCCAGAACGTGGACGGCGAAGAGGGGAATGAGGCCGACCATGGACCGGATGCGGAGGGGCGTCCTTCTTCCATCGACATTCAAGTGATCGAAGTAGAAGCCGTGCTCCTCATCCCAAAGCCCGCGCCCGTCCGGCCGATTCAGGGCAACGGCAGTGGCGGCGAACTGGTCGAGGAACTCGGTGGCCAGATCGTCGTACTCGTCCGGTGCGGTCTTGCTGAGCTCCAACGCGATCGAGAGCATGTTCAGGGCGAGGAACGCCATCCATCCTGTCCCATCCGCCTGCTCCAGGTGGCCGCCCAACGGTGAAGGCGCGCCGCGGTCGAACGCGCCGATGTTGTCGAGCCCCAAAAAGCCGCCCTCAAGCAAATGGCCCCCTTCGCTGTCCTCCAGGCGTTGCCACCACCGAAAATTTTGGACCAGCGGCTCGAACGTCGCGGCGAGGAACGCCAACGACTCTGGATCCTTCGAGCCGCCGGTCAACTGAAAGACGCGGAGGCAGGCCCAGGCGTGCACCGGCGGGTTGACGTCGCCGAAGGCAAACTCGTAGGCAGGGAGCTGACCGGATGGATGAATGTACCGGTCACTCAAGAACAGGGCCAGCTGATCGCGTGCGAAACCAGGATCGACCCGGGCAAACGGAATCATGTGGAAGGCCAGGTCCCATGCCGCGTACCAGGGGTATTCCCATTTGTCGGGCACGGACAAAAGATCGTGGTTCACCACGTGGGTCCAGTCCCGGTTGCGCCCCTGTCGCCGCCTCAATGGGGGTGGGGGTTGCGCGGGGTCGCCCAGGATCCAGTCCGCCACGTTGAAGTTGTAGAACTGTTTGGACCAGAGAAGCGAGGCGTAGCCCTGGCGAAGCACGTTCCTTTCGTCGGACCCGGCTTCTGGAGGAAAAATCGATTCGTAAAACCGATCGGCCTCCGCCGCGCGCGTTCGGATCGTTTCTTCGTTGTGCCTCAGTCCCAGCCGGGCCTGCAGATCCGCCTCGGAAGCGAGCCGCAGCTGGAGGACCACGGTCTGCCGCGGTTCGATTTTGAGCCGATAGAGAGCCCCGGCCTTGGTGCCTTCATTTTCGGGGTTTGTGGCATCGAGGCGGCCACCGACCACGCGTTCGTGAAACGCATCCTTCACAAATGGGCGCCCATTCGTGGAACCGAAGAGGCGCTGCATGTTTGTCTCGTTTTCGGTGAAGATCAATTGCGGTTCGACGCCGTGCGAAGAGATGCCGGCCTCCCACAGGTACCGACCCAGTTTGTCGTGGGCCAAAACGACGCATCGGCGCGCGCCCAGGCGCATCCGCGGTTTTGAGCCATATCCCGGCTCCTGGTCCCGTCCCCAGGCCCAGGTGTTCCGAAACCAGAGCTGCGGAATCGCGTGAAGCAGCGCGTCCTCCGAGGCCCGGTTGGCGAGCGTGATCCGAATTGTTATGTCGGTGGGTGATGCCTTTGCGTACTCCGCGGTCACGTCAACGTAGCGGTTGCGGTCGAAGACGCCCGTGTCTTCGATCTCAAACTCGGGATCGAGGATGCCGCGCCCTTTCCCTTCGCGGACCAGCCTTTCGTAGGGATAGGCCCATAGCGGGTACTTGTAGAGGGCCTTGAAATACGAATGGGTGGGTGTCGAGTCCAGGTAGTAGTAGAGCTCCTTGACGTCTTCTCCGTGATTCCCTTCGGGCCCGCCGAGGCCGAAGAGGCGTTCCTTCAGAATCGGGTCACGGCCATTCCATAGGGCGAGACCGAAACACAGCCTCGCTTCCCGGTCGCAGAAACCGAGAAGTCCGTCTTCCCCCCAGCGGTAGGCCCTCGACCGTGCGTGGTCGTGAGGGAAGTAGTCCCAGCAGGCCCCGGACTCGGAGTAGTCCTCGCGGATGGTGCCCCACTGGCGCTCGGCCAGATACGGTCCGAAAAGACGCCAGTCCTCGCCGGTCGAGGCTTCTCGCCGAAGACGATCGTGCTCGGCGGTGTTTGCAGGCGGCAAGGACCAGATTCTAGGCAGACCCCGCCATGGGCGTCACGTTGGTCTTTTCAGGCGCTCCATTCTTGTCCATCATCCGCTTCAACAGGGCATCGACGCTTAAAGCCCCAGCACCCCTGACCACGAGCCAGGAGAGGAAGGCCAGCAGGACGAAAGGAGCGACATCAGAAAGGCCGATCTCGGAGGATCGGGTTAACGCGCCGACGAAGGTCTCGCGATCGGCGGACAGCAGGGCGACCACCATGGTCGAAGCGAGAAGCGCCGCGACGATACGAGTCAAAGCCCCCGCGAGCAGAAGCATGCCGCCGTAATACTCAAGACGGGACACAAACGCCGCGTTCAGCTCGGGAAACGGAATTCCCAGGTCGGTGAAGAAGTTCACCGTGTTCTCCATGTTCGCGAGCTTTCCCTTGCCTGAATCGTAGAACGCAAAGCCCACCACGAGCCGGGTCAGCACTCCGGGCACAAAATCCACGTGGCCGATCAGTTTGAGGGCCGCGCGGGTGGCGGTATGGATGATCGAAGCAGTCGCCATGAAATGTCTCTCCTCGTCTCTTTACGTTGTCCTTCAGATGTTGTGTCCCCGATATGGGTTACTTTTACGCCTCTTCAGACCCTGATGGCGATTCCCCCCTCGCGGACCGAAGCGGCACGATGGGCGCCTTTTCCTCTGGATGCCGGGCGGTCAACGGACCATAATTGCGCCGCAGCATCTCGAAGTCTCTGTCGATGTCGCCCGTCGGGATCAGGACTTCGGGGAGAATTCCACCCTCCTTCTTGGCGTAGTCGATGTAGCCCAGGAACACCGGAACCTTGGCCTGCCAAGCAATGTAGTAGAAGCCGGTTTTCCAGCCGGGCGTCAGTTTCCGCGTGCCTTCGGGCGCCACACCGAGGGCGAAGGGTTCGAAGCGGTTGAACCACGACACCGCCTGGCTCACGAAGTTCTGGTTCCCCGACCGGTCCAGAGGGATCCCTCCCAGGCGGCGCAAAAGCCAGCCGAGGGGCCCTCGGAAAAGTCTGTCTTTCCCGAAAAAGGAGAACTCCAGATTAAGCATGGCGGCCGCGAGCAGCAGGAAAAACCCATCCCAGTTCGAGGTGTGGGGTGCGGCGACGACCACGTATTTCTTGACCGCCGGGGTCTGCCCCGTGCATTTCCATCCGAGGAGTCTGAAGACGGCCCGGCCGACCAAAGCGACGAATGGTGATGCCACCTTGGTCCGCGGTATTTCAGTCAAGTCTCGCCTATTACCGCGACTATAGTTCGCGGCGCGGCCTTCGGGTCGTTCAGCCCATGCTCTCGATCTACACTTTCTTTCTAGGCCTTGGCTTCGCGTTCGCGGCTCCCTTTTTCCTTTGGCGGGGCCGGGGAACCAACCGGTACACGGCAAACTTCAAGGAACGTTTTGGCTCCCTGCCCGTCTATCTGAATGTGGACGGGGATCGGTCCATCTGGATCCACGCGGTTTCGGTAGGCGAGGTTCTGGCCTCCCGGATCCTGGTGGAGCCGCTTAAGAAACGGTTTCCCAGGCACCGAATTTTTCTCTCCACGTCCACCGTCGCGGGGAATGCGGTGGCTCGCCAGCGCGTTCACGGGATTGACGGCTTGTTCTACGCGCCGTTCGATTTTCCGTCTCCCGTGCGAAAGGTCCTCGACACCCTTCAGCCCGACCTTCTGGTCATTGTCGAAACCGAGCTGTGGCCGAACCTGATTCACGAAGCGAAGGCTCGGGGGGCGAAGGTCGCTCTGGTCAATGGTCGAATTTCCCCTCGCTCCTTTCCCCGTTATCGGAGGATTCGAAGCCTTCTCCGCAGCACGCTCTCCAAAGTGGACGCCTTCTTCATGCAGTCCGAACCGCACGCCGACCGAATCCGGGCCATGGGAGCGCCGGAAGGGCGGGTCAAGGTGACCGGCAATCTTCAGTTCGATGCGCTCGACACCGGCCGTCCCAAGGAGCGTTTGGCGCGGATCATCCTCTCGGCGCCGGCCCGGCCGATTGTGGTGGCCGGCAGCACCGTTCCCGGCGAAGAGGAGATCATTCTCAAGGCCTTCCACCTGGCCCGCGAGCATGTGCCCAACCTCGGCCTCGTCCTCGCCCCCCGCCATCCCGACCGATTCGCGGAGGTCCCTGCCATTGTGGAGGCCGCCGGGTTTCGATGCGTCCGCCGGACGGACCTCGAACCCGGCCAGTGGAAGGTGGGGGACGTCCTGCTTCTCGATACGCTCGGTGAACTTGCCTCGGTGTTCTCTCTCGCGACCGTCGGTTTTGTGGGCGGCTCTCTGGTCCCGCAAGGGGGCCACAATGTTCTGGAGGTCTCGGCCTCCGGCGTGCCGGTTATCACCGGA
>JANLWV010000221.1:0-2571 GCA_031364765.1 Vicinamibacteria bacterium | reverse complement strand
GTCGAAAGGTCTTCGTCGGCCTGGAGATGTACCCGTACACCGAGCAGGCGTGGCTCGACAAATGGTCGGCCGGAGAACTCAGCGAGGACGCCTTTCTCAAGGATTCGCGCTGGTACAAGAACTGGGGCTATCACTGGCTCTATTACCGCGACATCTTCACGTTCTCGCGCGACCACAAGCTCCGCATGTTCGGCGTCAATACGCCCCGCGAAGTCGTGGCGGCCGTCCGCCGAAAAGGCTTCGCGAACCTGACCCCCGAGGAAGCGGCCCGCATCCCCAGCAAGATCGACACCGACAGCCCTGAGCATCGTCGTCTCTTCAAGGCCTATTTCGCCCCCGAGGACTCTCTGCACACCACGGGCATGACCGATGAACAGTTCGACGGCATGTACCGCGCGCAGGCCACCTGGGACGCCACCATGGGCTACAACGCCGTCCAGGCGCTCCAGAAGTTCGGCGACAAGGACACCATCATGGTCGTCCTCATCGGCTCCGGCCATGTGGCCTATGGTTTGGGCGCCGAGCGACAGGCCAGGCTCTGGTTCGACGGGAAGATCGCGTCGGTGATCCCCATGTCCGTGGCCAACGAAAAGGGCGAGGCGCCTTTGGTTCGGGCCTCGTACGCCAACTTCATCTGGGGTGTGGCCCCGGAGAAGGCTCCCGCCTTCCCCACTCTCGGCTTTTCGACCGGGCAGAAGAAGGACGACGCGTACCCGGTGATTGCCGTCCAGCCCGGTTCGATCGCCGCCCAGGCCGGCTTCAAGGTCGGCGACATCCTGGTCTCCATGGACGGCGTGGCCTTGACGGACAGCGAGATTACGAACCGGCTCATGTCCGAGAAGCGGTGGGGCGACGCGGCGGAGTTCAAGGTCAAACGAGGTGCTGCAGAAATCACCTTGAAGGCTTACTTCCGCCGCACGCTGTAAGTCACCAGCCGTACCTCCTTTCAGGAAGGTCCAACGACATGCGCGCCACTTCCCTCATGATTACGGCGCTGGTCGCCGCACCCCACCTCGCCTCGGCGCAAGCCCCGGCCGAGGCACCCCAAAGAGTGCGTCACTCGATGCATGTGACCCTCGACCCGAAGACCCACAAACTCGTGGTCGATGACCAGATCGCCTTCCCGAAAGGCCATCCGGCGGAGTTTCTTCTGAACGCGAATCTGCGATTGACGCAGTCGGATCCTCCGGTGCGCGAGATTCCCCTCGGGGAAACGAAGAAGTTCTTCGGGATCAACGCGGGCGAGGCAGGCTCGGGCGGGCTCAAGCTGAAGCGGTATCGGGCGGAGGGCTCCGGGGCGACGGTCAAGGTGACGTACGAGGGCGGCTTCGACTTCGGCCTCGCCGACCAGAAGGAGGAATACACCCGCGGCTTCCGGGAAACCTCCGGCCTCCTGAACGATCAGGGCGTCTACCTCGCGGGCAGCGGCTTCTGGTACCCCTACGTCAGCCGCGAACTGATCGAGTTCACGCTCGACGTGGTTCAGCCCGAGAACTGGCACGTCATCAGCCAGGGCAACGGAACGTCGCGCGGACCCGATGGACACGCGCGCTGGGACTCCCACGGCCCCATGGACGAGATCTACCTGGTGGGCGGTCCGCTGAGGGTCTATCGGGATTCCGCGGGTGCTACGGAAACGCTCGCCTACATTCACGAGAAGGACGACGCGCTCGCCGCCAAATACCTCGAAGCCACGGCTCAGTACATCGAGATGTACCGGAACCTCCTCGGACCCTACCCCTACGGCAAGTTCGCGCTCGTCGAAAACTTCTGGGAAACCGGTTACGGCATGCCGAGCTTCACTCTGCTCGGTCCGCAGATCATCCGCTTTCCCTTCATCCTTACCTCGTCCTACCCTCACGAGATCCTTCACAACTGGTGGGGCAACTCGGTCTTCGTGGACTACGACAGCGGCAACTGGTGCGAAGGCCTCACCTCGTATCTCGCGGATCACCTCATCCAGGAGCAGCGCGGGAAGGGCGCCGAATATCGCCAGTCCACGCTGCAGAAGTACCGCGACTTCGTCAAGGAGGGCCGCGACTTTCCGCTCATCGAATTCCGCTCGCGCCATAGTGCTTCGACCGAGGCGGTGGGCTACGGCAAGACGCTCATGGGCTTCCATATGCTGCGCCGTGAGATGGGCGACGACGCGTTTCGCAAGCTGATCCAGCGCTTTTATCGCGAGTACCGCGAAAAGCGTGCGTCGTTTCGTGACGTTCAAAGGGTGGCGGAGGCCGTCTCCGGCAAGGATCTGAAACGCTTCTTCGACGACTGGATCTCTCGCCCGGGCGCCGCCACCCTCGCCGTCTCATCCCCCGTGGTCCGCAAGACCGCGACCGGGTACGAACTCACCGGGACCCTCCGACAGACTCAGGGAGGCGCGCCATTCTTCCTTCAGGTCCCGGTGGTGATCCGGACCGCCCAAGGGACGCAGGTCGAGACAGTTCGGCTCAACGACGCGAGCGCCCCATTCACTTTCGCGTTTTCGGCGGACCACGAGCCCCGGGCCCTGGATCTCGATCCCGAGTTCGACGTGTTCCGCAAACTCGATCCTCGAGAGACGCCGCCCTC
>JANLWV010000202.1:0-11445 GCA_031364765.1 Vicinamibacteria bacterium | reverse complement strand
CCCGACGATGAGCTTGAGGACGCGGAAGCCGGCCTCGACGCTCCGGTCGCCGCGGTTGATACTTCGGTTTCGACGGGACCCTGCGCGCCCTGGTCGCAGCCCAGCGGCAGAAAAGCGAAGGAAAGCAGCAATCTTGTTGGTTTCATTGTCTTTACCTCGTATGCGGCCGGCTCCGTCGCCAAAGGGACGGATCGGCACGCCGACCCTAGCGCTTCAGGACCAGACCGTCTGTATCCTAGGCCACATAGGACAGGGAATGTCCTTTCGAGGAGTGAAACCGTGAACAAGATTGAAAGAGAACTGTCCTGGTTCGCCAGATGGGGTCTGGGCGTCTTGCTGTTGGCAACAACCGGAGGGGCCGACACCCGCGTTCCCACCATCGACGACATGGTGGCGCTCAAACGCGCGTCGCAGCCGGCGATCTCACCCGACGGATCGCGGGTCGCCTACGTGGTTCGGAAGGCCAACTGGGAGGAGAACACGTTCGAGAATGAAATCTGGCTCGCCGATGTTCGAACCGGAAAGACGATGGCTTTCACCATTGGCCAGAAGTCGTCCGACGCTCCGAGCTTCTCGCCGGACGGATCCTCGCTGGCCTTTCTCTCCGATCGGGACGGGAAGAGACAGATCTATGTGATGAGCCTGTCCGGCGGAGAGTCGAGAAAGCTCTCGACCAGCGAGGAGGGTGTTTCTCGGTTCGCCTATTCGCACGACGGAAAGCGGATCGCTTTCGTCGCCGCCGATCCGAAGACGGAGGCGATGAAGGAGCGGCAAAAGCTTTACGGTGACATCACCATCGAGGACGAAGCTACGAACCCCAGGCATCTGCACGTCATGAATGCCGACACCGGGGTTTCACGGCGGCTGACCTCCGGCACTTTCGTGGTCGGGGCCTTCGACTGGTCACCGGACGATCGCGAGATCGCCTACGATTTCAGCCAGAGTTCCGACGCGTCGTTCGGCGTGACTTCCGATATCTCGGTGGTCAATGTGGAAGCCGCTACCACCAGGCCCCTGGTAGCCCAGGACGGACCGGACAGCAATCCTCGCTTCTCGCCCGATGGGCAGCAGGTGGCGTTCAGCACCGCCATGCGCGAAGTCTCATCGTTCTATTACCGAAACGGCAAAGTGGCGGTGATCGGGGCGAAGGGAAATGGCTCCATCACTCCCCTGACCGCAGGGTTCGACGAGGATCCGCAGCTTCTCGCCTGGCTTCCGGCGGGGATCTTTCTGGCCGCGAACCAGAAGACCGAAACAGCGCTCTTCAAGCTCCACCCGGCGGCCCGGACGGTTTCCCGGGTGCCGCTCGATCACCCCATCGCCGCGGGTTTTTCATTCAGCCTCCATGGCTCGAGCCTGGCCTTCGTCGGAAGCTCGGCCACCCGCTATCCCGAGGTCTACGCCGGGCCGCTCTCCGGAGGCGCCGCGAAGAAGCTGTCCGAGCTGGGAAGCGAACTCTTGCCCCTGACCCTCGGAACCAGCGAAGTGATCTCCTGGAAGAGCACCGATGGAACGACGATTGAAGGCGTGCTTCGAAAGCCCAGGGGTCATGCGGCCGGCTCACCCGCCCCTTTGCTGGTCATCATTCATGGCGGTCCCACCGGAGTGTCGCGCCCGAGCCTGTTCGGCGGGACCTACGTCTATCCGATGGAAGCGTGGCTCGCGAAGGGCGCTCTCATTCTCGAACCGAACTACCGCGGCAGCGCCGGCTATGGCGAGGCGTTTCGGTCCCTCAACGTCAAAAACCTCGGGGTGGGTGACGCCTGGGACGTGCTTTCGGGAATCGACAGCCTGATCGCAAAGGGGGTGGTCGATAAGTTCCGCGTGGGCGTGATGGGCTGGAGCCAAGGCGGCTACATCTCGGCCTTCCTGACCACCCACGATTCCGCGAGATTCAAGGCGGTCTCCGTGGGTGCGGGGATCTCGAACTGGGTGAACTACTACGTCAGCACCGACATCCACCCCTTCACGCGCCAGTATCTGAAGGCCAACCCGTGGGACGACCCGGAGATCTACCGCAAGACGTCGCCGATGACCTACATCAAGGGAGCCAGGGCGCCCACTCTCATCCAGCATGGCGACGCGGATCAGCGCGTTCCGGTCTCCAACGCCTTCGAGCTTTATCAGGGTCTGCGCGACCAGGGTGTCGAAACCCGGCTCGCTCTCTACAAGGGCTTCGGGCATTCGCTCAACAAGCCGAAGGCCCTGCGCCACGCCATGCGGGAGAATCTCGACTGGTTCGACCAACACCTTTTCGGGAGTGCGGGGGCAAAGTAGAGAAGAATGCCTCGCCTCCTGATCTCCTGCGGGGAACCCTCGGGCGAGTTCTATGGCGCGGAGCTCGTGGCCGAGCTGCAAAGGCGGATTCCCGGCCTCGAGGTTTTTGGTCTGGGGGGCGATCGCCTCGCGTCGCTCAACGTGCGCCTTCTCGCCCACCTCGAGGACCTGGCCGTGGTGGGTCTCGTGGAGGTGCTTTCGCATCTGAGGCGGCTGAAGGGCCTCTTCGATTCGGTTGTCACGGAGGCGGAGAGACTTCGTCCCGACCTGGCCGTCCTCATCGACTACCCCGACTTCAACCTGCGCCTGGCCCGCGAACTCAAACGCCGCGGCATTCCCGTTGTCTACTATGTCTCTCCTCAGCTCTGGGCCTGGCGGCGCGGTCGGATCAAGGACGTAAAACGCGATGTGGCGAAGATGCTTGTGATCTTTCCCTTCGAAGAGCAGATCTATCGCGACGCCTTGGTGCCGGTGACGTTCGTCGGCCATCCGCTGGTCGACCACGTGAAACCACCGACAGACCGCGGCGCCATCGCAGAGCGACTCGGTCTTCGCGGCGATCAGCCGGTAATCGCGCTTCTGCCTGGCAGTCGAAACAAGGAAGTGGCGTTCAACCTGCCGCCTATCTTGGGCGCAGTGAAACTTCTCGGGGAGCAACGTCGTGAACTTCAGTTCGTTCTGGCTGCGGCCCCCCATTTGCGCGCAGGTGCTTTTGAGGAAGCAGCCGCTCTCGGCATCCAAATCCTGGAAGGCAAGACGCGGGATGTCCTGTCGGCCGCCCGTGTCGCCATCGTGGCCTCGGGAACCGCGACGGTCGAGACGGCTCTCACCCTCACGCCCATGGTTGTGGTGTACCGCCTATCGGGCTTGACCTACGCCCTGGGCAAACCCTTCGTTCGGGTCACGAACTACGCGATGGTGAACCTGATCGCCTCTCGGGTGGTGGTGCCGGAGTTGATCCAGAACGATTTCACCCAGGCTCGGGTGGCCGAGGAGACGCTCAAGCTTCTCGATGACGGCGCGCCACGGACGGAGATGCTTTGGAACCTCGAAGCGGTCCGACAGAAACTCGGGGCGGGCGGCGCGACATCACGAGCTGCAGACGAAGTGATGACGTTTTTCTCAGGCGCGCGTTGAACTCAATGGTGGCCCCGGTGTTCTGGTTCGGGCGATGCCTCAATCACCACGGGGATCGCTGAGTTCAGGATGCCGCCCCAGGTCCGGGCAAGAGAGGCCTTCAAAGTCCAGTCGGCGGCGATCAGGGCAGCGGCGAGGAGCACCCAGGGCCGTACCTTCGACCAGGGCTGCGCCTTGTAGCGGAAGACGCGGGACAAAACCGGCTCGGCGAGGACGACGCCAAGAATGCAGAAGGCCGTCACCCGGCAGATCGCCCAGGGCTGCCAGCCGAAAAACACGGTGGCCCACCAGGGCGCGTCCGCCCGGTGGATCGAGGCGACGTAACCGCTCATGTAGTTCGTGAGAACGGCGCCGCCGGAGATCGAGACGAGACTCCCGGTGAGGAGGCTGAGCAGGACAAAGATGGCGAGGTGAGTGATGTGAAGCGGGAGAAAGAGCCGCCAACTGCCTTCCGAGCCCCCGCCGAACCGAATCCAATGGAACATCTCCTCGCGATACTGCGGTCCGTTGAGCACCAACGGCGGAAGCCCGTCCGCGGTGGGCCAGAGTGCGAGGCTCACGGTTCCAAACACCGCGAGGGCGAGAGGAAAGATGAGCATGAGAAGAATCGCTCCACGGAGGTCGCCCGCCCGCAGCCTTCGTGTCATCACCCACCACGCGGGCAACGCGTTCAGGATGGGAAGCAGATATCGAGATTCGACCGCGAGACCCAGTGGATAGGACAAAGCGATGGCGCCCACCAGCCAAACCGCATCGCGGCGAATCGGCTGCGCAGTCATCGGCCGGTCGTACTCGCCGGCGACTGAGCCCTAGCGCAGGCGGGATTTCTGAAGGCCTCGCTTCGCGAGCCCTTCAGCGCAAAGTCGCTGCGCTCGTTTGTCACTCCCGCCGGAGCGCGGGGGCCTGGGGGGCAGAGCATGACGTCCTTCCGTCTCCTGCGGCCCCCCAGCTCAAAGACGCTCAAAATGCACCATCGCGGCGAATTCGTGGAAGCGGGCGTCGATCTCTTCCTGTTTCAAAGTCAGGAGGCGCTCGACCCCGAAAGCCTCGCAGCAGAAGGAGGCGATGGTCGAGCCCATGATAACGGCCTGCCGAAACGTCGCCTGGTCGTGTGACCCCGCCCGGTCGAGGTATCCCATGAAGCCCCCGGCGAACGAGTCGCCTGCGCCGGTAGGGTCAACCACGTGCTCGAGCGGGAACGCAGCGGCGAGGAAGCAGCCGTCATCTTGGAAGAGAAGCGCTCCATGCTCCCCTTTCTTGATGATCAGCGTCTTCGGACCCATGGCGCGAATCGCGCGGGCGGCGCGGAAGACGTTCCAGTCGCCGGCAAGCTCGCGGGCTTCGGAATCGTTGATGATCAGAACCTCGACTTTCGCGAGCGTCTTCTTGAGCTCGTCGCGGTGGTGGTTGATCCACAGGTTCATGGTGTCGCAACCCACGAGTTTGGGCGCTTCAACCTGTTCCAGCACTTCGCGCTGAAGAGTGGGACCAATGTTCCCGAGGAAGACACGATCCGACTTGCGATAACTCTCCGGAAGTTTCGGCTTGAAGTGCTCGAAGACGTTCAGGTCGGTGCAGACGGTCTCACGGGAGTTGAGGTCCATCGAGTACTTGCCCTGCCAGTGAAACGTTTTGCCGCTCGCACGCTCGAGTCCCTCAAGGTCGATCCTCCGGCCGTGGAACGCCTTCATCTGTTCGGGGCCAAAGTCCTCACCCACCACGGCGACCAGATTCACATCCGTGAAGAACGAGGCGGCGAGAGCGAAGTACGACGCAGAACCACCAAGAACCTTCTCCGCGCGGCCGGCGGGGGTTTCAAGCGTGTCGTACGCCACGGTTCCGACCACAAGGACAGACATGGGTTTTGGGTGAAGCAGCCTATTTCAGGTAGCGCCCGATTATGGGGGCCAGGTCGGCTTTCGCCCTTTCGGGGATGAGATCGGGCGCGGTCATGATCGCGAACCGGAGGGCGCTCTCACACTCACAGTCGCGCGCGATCGGGAACTGCTCCACCGCGGATTTGAGAATGTTGCGGGCCATGGCCGCGTTCTTCTGCAGGACGGCGATAACCTGATCGACGGTGACCGCTTCGTGACCGGGCTGCCAGCAATCGTAGTCGGTGACCATGGCGAGCGTCGCGTAGCAGATTTCCGCCTCGCGCGCGAGTTTCGCTTCCTGAAGATTTGTCATGCCGATGAGATCGGCGCCCCAGGAACGATAAAGACTGGATTCAGCCAGAGTGGAAAACTGCGGACCTTCCATGCAGACGTAGATCCCGCCCTCATGGACGGTAGCGCCGCTCCTTCGGCAGGCTTCACCCAGAATCCGCCGGACGTGTTTACAGACCGGGTGGGCAAAGCCCACGTGAGCGGCAATCCCGTCGCCGAAGAAAGTTGATTTCCGACCGAACGTCCGATCGATGAACTGGTCGGGCGTCACCATGTGGGTCGGCGCATAGGACTCCTTGAGCGAGCCCACGGCAGACACGGACAGGATCCATTTCACCCCGAGAGACTTCATGGCCCAGATGTTGGCGCGGAAGTTGAGCTCGGAGGGAAGGAGGCGATGGCCACGTCCGTGCCGCGGCAGGAACGCGACACGCCGGTCGCCAAACCTCCCGACGATGAAGGCGTCGGAGGGCGGGCCGAAAGGGGTCTCGACATTGACCTCGCCCTGAGCCTCGAAGCCCTCGATGTCGTAGAGGCCGCTCCCGCCAATAATGCCGATCTCCGCGCTCTTCCTGTTCTCCATCTCAGGCCTGCTTCAGTTCGAGGAGGACACCGGCCGCGGATCGCGGATGGATGAAGGCGACGCGACAACCGCCCGCTCCGATTCTCGGCACTTCGTCGAGAAGCTGAGCGCCCGAAGCCTTCATCTCGGCCATCGACTTTTCGATGTCGTCCACCAGGACGCAGATGTGGTGCAGACCTGACCGCTTTTCGAGGAACTTCGCGATGACCGACGAGGGGTCCGTGGGCTCCAGCAGTTCAAGGTGAGCTTCGCCCACCTTGATGAACGCCGCCTTCACTTTCTCCGACGGGACGTCGTGCTCGGCGTCGATGGTGAACCCAAGGGCTTCGAAGGCGCGCTTCGCCTCGGCCATATCCTTCACGGCAATACCGAGGTGATCGATCTTCAGAATCATGGTTCCTTGAAGGGAGCTTATGTGTGCGTTGAAAAATCGAGGTCCGACAGTGTTTCGTCGGCCGCCGAAAATGGATCGATCGCCCGATTCTGCACCCGCTCGCGCAGGTGAAGGCTTTTGTCCTTGGCGTCGATACGGCGGCGGACTTTCTCACGAAGAAGGCCCTCGACCTGGGCTTCGAATTGGCGCAGAAGCCGTTCCCGGCGGCGGGCGGCAAACTGGCCGCTTTGTTCGCGCCGGAGACGGACCTCCTCAATCGTCTTCGCCAGTTCGTCGATGCCCTGACTCGAAGGCGCCACGGTTCGAACCACCGGAGGCCGATCCCTCTTCGTCTCACCGGTGAGCGACAACATCATCTCGATTTCAGAGGCCAGCCGGTCCGCGCCATCGCGGTCGGCCTTGTTTACGACAAAGATGTCGGCGATTTCCATGATACCGGCCTTCAAAGCCTGAACCTCGTCGCCGAGACCCGGTACCAGGACCACAACCGCGATATCCGCTTCGGAGGCGATGTCGACCTCGTCCTGGCCCACACCCACCGTCTCAACCATGAGGATGTCCTTGGACGATGCGTCCAGAACCAGCAGGGCGGCCGCGGTGGTGGCGGATAGACCGCCCAGGGCGCCGCGGGTCGCCATCGACCGGATGAAAACACCCTCGTCGGTCGCGTGACTCTGCATCCGGATGCGATCGCCCAGAATCGCGCCTCCGGAGAAAGGCGAGGTGGGATCGACGGCCACGATGCCCACGGTCTTGTCCGACTTCCGAAAATGCGTGGTCAGCCGATCGACCAGGGTCGACTTCCCGGCGCCCGGCGGACCGGTGATGCCCAGAGTCAGTGCTCTCCCTCCGTGAGGGAACAGGCGGGTCAGGAGCGCCCGTGAACCGGGCCAGCCGTCCTCCACCGCGCGTATGGCTCGGGCCACCGCACGCATGTCGCCGCGCAGGATGTCCTGGTCGTCGGGCAGCTTCATGCGCGTCCTCGGTGCGAGCCCTTGAGACCTACGAGAGGAGAGATCGCGCGATCACGAGCTTCTGTACCTCGCTCGTGCCTTCGCCTATGGTGCCGAGCTTCGAGTCGCGCAAGGCGCGTTCGACCGGATAGTCCTTCACGTAGCCGTACCCGCCATGAATCTGGATTGCTTCGAGAGCCACTTCGACGGCCATCTCGCTGGCGAAGAGCTTGGCCATGGCGGACTCCGTTTTGTGCTCGCGACCCGCATCACGCAAGGCGGCCGCGCGCAGCATGAGCAGCCGGGCCGCGTCGATCTTGACCGCCATTTCGGAAAGCTTGAACTGAATGCCCTGGAACTCCGCAATGGCCTGGGAGAACTGTTTGCGGCCCTTTGCATAGGACAACGCGGACTCGAAGGCGCCCTGGGCTATGCCGATCGAAAAGGCGGCGATGCCGATGCGACCGCGATCGAGAATCTTCAGGGTGTCGACGTAGCCCATGCCCGGAGCACCCAGCAGTTGCGAGCCGGAAATGCGGCAATCCTCCAGAATGAGTTCCGAGGTGTCGGACGAGCGGACGCCCAGCTTGTCCTCCTTCTTTCCGGGACGGAATCCTTTGGTTCCGCGCTCCACCACGAACGCCGAGATACCCTTCTTGCCCTTCGCCTTGTCGGTCACGGCCATGACCACGGCCACGTCCGCGAGACCGCCATTGGTGATGAAGGTCTTCGACCCGTTCAGGATCCAGGAATCGTCTTCCTTCACCGCGGTGGCCCTGGTTCCACCGGCGTCCGATCCGGCGCTGTTCTCGGTCAGGCCCCAGGCACCCACAAATTCGCCAGTGGCGAGCTTGGGGAGGTACTTCTGCTTCTGCGCCTCGCTCCCCGCGAGAAAGATGTGGCCTGAACACAGCGAATTGTGCGCCGCGGTGGAAAGAGCCACGCCGGCATCCACCCTGGAGAGCTCCTCGATCACTATGGTGTAGTCCACCGTCGACATGCCCGAGCCGCCGTATTCCTCGGGGAACACCACGGCCAGCAGGCCAAGTTCGCCCAGCTTGTTGAAGATCTCCCGGGGAAACAGTTGCGCTTCGTCCCAGGCTCGGGCGTTTGGCTTCAACTCCCTTTCGGCAAAGTCGCGGACCGTTTTCTTGAGGAGTCGCTGGTCCGCACTCAGTTCGAAATCCATTCCATACCCTCTTAAAAAACACCCTCACCGAGAAGAGGGTGGGTCGATCTTACGCGTGGATACCCAGGGTTGATGGGTCACGAAACCGTGCGGAAGAAGGCGTAGAGCAGAGGGGCGGCCAGGATGAAGGCGTCCATCCGATCGAGCGCCCCGCCGTGGCCGGGGAAGAGCGTGCCTGAGTCCTTGGCCCCCACGTAGCGCTTGAAAAGACTCTCGAGCAGATCGCCCGCGACTCCGGCGATGGCCGCGAGGACGCCGATGGTGATCACGAGCCCGAGGGGCAGGTCCTTGAGGAACAGGGTGGCCACCATGGCACTCGCCAGAGCCGCGCCGACGAGGCCTCCGATCGCCCCTTCCACCGTCTTCCCGGGAGACACCTGAGGCGCCAATTTGTGGCGGCCCACGGCGTGGCCCACGAAATAGGCAAACACGTCCGACGAGATGACGACGGCCAGCAGGAGGGTGATCCGCGCCGTTCCGTCTTCTATGGGAGAAAGCCTGGCGAGGGCGGCAAAGGAGCCGGCGCCGAGACCAATCAGGAGGCCGCAGAGAGCCCCGGCGCCCTCGGCGGCGAGAACCGGAATTCCGAGTCGATCCGCGCGATGGACGGCGACCAGAGCGGCGGCCACCACGGCCACAATCGGCAAACCTGAGATGGGCAATGCCCGGGCCGCGTCCGGAGCGCCCGCCATCTCGAAAAAAAGAGCGATACCGGGAAGAAACGAAATGTGGGAGGCCAGCAGCGACGCGCGCGCCAGAAGCGCATGGGCCTCGCTCATTCCCAGAACGCACAGGATGGCGGCGAGAAGCCAGGGGGCCCGCTGAGGGAAAAGCGCAATGGCCGCGATCACCACGGGAAGGACCACCACCGCCGTGAAAACCCGCCGGACCAGATTCGAGGAGAAGCGACTGTTCAAGATTTCGCCGTGCTGGCGGCGACTCCGCCGTATCGACGTTCCCTCTTCTGGAAGTCGGCAATCGCCTGCAGGAGGTGGCGGCGCCTGAAGTCGGGCCACAAAACGTCGGTCACCCAGATCTCCGCGTACGCGATCTGCCAGAGGAGAAAGTTCGAGACGCGAAGTTCTCCGCTGGTCCTGATGAGCAGATCGGGCTCAGGCAGGTGAGCGGTGAAGAGGTGACGCTCGATCACCGCTTCATCGATGGTCGAAGGATCGATGGTCCCTGCCCGGACACCCTCGGCAATGCGCCGGACCACATCGGTCAGCTCGGACCGGCCTGAGTAGTTGAGGGCGAGCGAAAACTGAAGGCCGGTGCGATCCGCGGTCCCATCGATGCCCCGGCGCAACTCATCCCGAACGTCCTTCGGCAAGCGGTCGAGGCCCCCGACCACCCCGAACCGAATGTTGTTTTCCTGAAGTGTTTTCAGTTCCCGGCGAATGTAGAGCTTCAAAAGGCCCATGAGGCCCGAAACTTCATCGGTGGGCCGCTTCCAGTTCTCGGTCGAGAATGCGAAAACGGTGAGAGCCTGAAGCCCCAGACGGGCCGCGGTTTCGACGACGGAACGAACCGACTCCACACCCGCCCGATGGCCCTCGAGGCGTGGGAGGTGGCGGCTCTTGGCCCACCGGCCGTTCCCGTCCATGATGATCGCCACATGGCGTGGAAGGCGGTCGAAGTCGATGGCGCTTACCAGCGCCTGCTCGTCGCGGTCGCTTCCGACGACCTCGAGAACCTGGGTCCGCGTCATGGGAGGGCGATTGTAAGCGGTCAAGCGACTGGGACGACCGACCGGTTGGGCCGGACCTCACGGGGCCGGCCACGTGGGCTTCAAGCCCCGAATTATCAGGAATCGCGCTCAACCACCAGGGTCAGCCCCTCCCGTTCCACCACGCGCACCCGGTCGCCAAGGCGGAGATCCCTCGCGGCGCGACATCGGGCTGGCCAGAAGGAGCCGAACACTTCGACCTGCAGGGGAGAAAGCCGCGCGATCGTCCCTTCCTCGCCCACCGGAGAGGCGGTCGGACCAGGCGGGTAGGAGTGCCTTGCCAGAACCACGTACATGCCGAGGGGCGCCAGGAGCCAGAGGATCAGACGTGTCCAGGAGAGGCCCTCCGGGCGGAGGGGCGGATCGAGCAAATACCACAAGACCCAAAGGACCAGAACCACAAGGATGCCTGGGCTGATGGCGTGCAACAGAGTCATGCCTGAAAAGCCTCTTCCTCGAGGAAAGGAACGCGCTACCTCTCGCCGGGAATGAGCGGGCGGAACACCACGGTATAGCGCTTGGAGCCTTCACAGACCTGGGCCATGTCGGCGCCGGTGGGGAAGCCACGGGTCAGGGTCTCAGAAACCACGAGGTCGTTTGAGCCGGACTCGGAGAGAGGAGGAAGCCCGCTGCCGATGCGACAGCCGCCGGCCAGGGTTTTCTCGCGGACGATCATCGTGAACTCGGCGGGATCGTAGGGCCGAAGGGATGGATGACGAAACCCGGCAAGCCGGCGGATGAAGTCGGGCAACGGCGCCAGGGCCTGCCCTTCCGCGGCCGCAAGGCTTCCCATCACCACGATCCGAAGAGGAGCAGGGAGAAGCACGGAGAACCGAAAAATCGGCGGGCCATCACCCATCACGAGAGTCGGCGGCGGCCCCGCCTTGCCCGACGATCTCATGGCCACCGCGAGCCTCGCGGATAGGACCTGCATCTCACCCTTGTCGAGCGAGCCGCGCAACACCTCTCTTCGACCCCCCACAAAAACCGAGCCGTCGGTCAGCAGGACAAAACGAGG
>JANLWV010000194.1:0-11592 GCA_031364765.1 Vicinamibacteria bacterium | reverse complement strand
CCGGCCGGCGCCGTCGTCTCGCGCCCTTCCAGGATCACCGCTCCCGCCCCGTCCGCGTAGATCAGGCTGTCGCGGTCGTGAGGGTCGGACACCCTGGAGAGGGTGTCGGCGCCGATCACCATGGCCCGGCGAATATCGCCGGCGCGGATCATCGCGTCGCACAGGATGAGGCCCTGTAGCCACCCGGGGCAGCCGAAGACGATATCGAAGGCGGCAGCGTAGGGATTGGCGATCTTCAGATACGCCTTGACCCGGGCGGCCAGCGCCGGAACCAGATCCGAATGCCGCGACCCTGCGCGAACATCGCCGAAGTTGTGGGCGACGACGATGGCATCCAGCTTTTCCCGATCAACCCCCGAAGAGTCGAGAGCGTCGAGGGCGGCAAGGGCGGCGAGATCAGACGTCACCTGGGTGTCGCCCGCGTAGCGTCTCTCCTTGATTCCCGTGATCGCCTCGAACTGGTCGAGAATCTGCTGATTCGGTTTGTGGATCTTTTTTCCGTCGGCGCCCCAGAATTCCCGGTCGAGCATCGCCGAGTTGGGAACGCGCTTTTGGGGGATGACGCTCCCGGTGCCCACAATCACAGATCGGACGGCCATTGCGGGCGACGATAAACGAAAAGCCGGGGCCGGGGTCGCTGAGGCTGTGGGCCGGGCCGGGTCTAGCCAGAAAAAAGCCGATCGAAGTTCTGGACGGTCACGGCGCCCAGGTCCTCAAGGGGCACGCCTTTCACTTCGGCCAGGCGCCGCGCCACGTCCACGACGAATGCGGGCTCATTGCGTTTGCCTCGATGCGGGGGAGGAGCGAGGAACGGACAGTCGGTTTCGACGAGGAACCGGTCGAGGGGAACCGTCTTCGCCACCGCTCGAAGCGGATCGGCATTGGCAAAACAAGCAATTCCCGAGAACGAGATGTAGAAGCCGAGGGCCAGGGCGGCATCGGCCAGCGCCTGCCTTCCCGTGAAGCAGTGGATGACTCCTCCGACTTCGCTCGCCTTCTCTTCCTGAAGGATAGTGATGGTCAGATCGTCCGCTTCGCGGCTGTGGATGATGACTGGGAGCTTCACGGCTCTCGCGATTCGAATCTGGCTTCGAAAGACTTCCTCCTGCTGGTCGCGAGGCGAGTAGTCGTAAAAAAAGTCGAGACCGATCTCGCCGATCGCGCACACAGACCGCGCTTCGCCGAGAGAGACAAGGCGCTCCCCCAGCGGCTCCGTCCAGTGGATGGCTTCGTGAGGATGGAGGCCACCCGAGGCCTTGAGGCCGCAGTCGCGCGCGATGGTGAGCCCACGATCGAGTCCGACGCTGTCATCCGCCTGGGCCACGAGGAGCATCCGCACGACACCCGCCTCCGCCGCGCGCTTTAGAAGGGCGGGGCGATCCGAATCGAACTCGGCGAGGTCGATGTGGGTGTGAGAGTCGGCGAAGGGCATGAAGGAAGTTTCGCAGGAACGCGCCGGCTTCCCTACGCGGGGCTTTTCACTCCGTCGGACAGGGGATGCTCGAGGAGAGATATCCGAGCGCTTTCAACTCCTCGCACTGTTCGCGAGTCATGCCCTCCACCTTGTCGCCCGCCACGGTTCGGCGCTTGAGCGAGGCCACCCAGGCGAGAAGGTTCTGCCGGTACGTCTCGCGAAGAGCGATCGGCGCGCGGGGCGCGTAGTCGTGCTCCGGACCCTCGAGACGAGGCGCCCTTGACCGGTCGTACAGTGAGAACCCCGTGGTCGCGGTGTTGTAGATGAACGTGTGCGACGCGTTCCGCAACGCGTAAACGGGGCGGTCCCACACCGTGCGGGTCAGGACTTCGCGCGTGTCGCCCTCCTGAGCCCCGTTCGGTTGGGCAAGATGCGGAAGCAGCGACCGGCCCTGAAACGCCCGGGCCGATCCCCCCGTTCCGGTGAGACCGAAGACATCGAGAATCGTCGGAGCCAGGTCCGTGAGATCAACCAGGGAAGCAATGCGAGCGGGAGGATTCGCGGAGCGCATCGCCTGAGGCAACGAAACGATGAGAGGCACCCTGGCGGTCTCCTCGAACACCTGGGTGTTGTGTCCGATGAAGGCGTGCTCGAACAGGCCCTCGCCATGGTCCCCGGTCACGATGACCACGGTGTTTTCGAGGAGGCCGCGCGCCTCCAGCTCGCCGCGCAGATAACCCACCTCCTGATCGGCAAAGGCGAGGTTGCCGTCGTAGAGCCGTCGGAGGTGCTCGATCTCGTCGGCCGACGGCCGGATCACGCCCTGGTTCACGTCACGCAGCCATTTGTCGGCCGCCGCCCCGCCTTCGCGGCGTGCCTTTGGAATGGGCGAGTCGGGACCGAACCGGGTGTTGAACGGCGGTGGGGGGTCGTAGGGATGATGAGGCTCGCGGTAGTGGATGTAGGCGAAGAAGCGGGATCCGTCCCTCTTCATCCGGTCGAGGAATGCCGGGACTACGTTTCGGAAGCCCCCGGCCGGCGATCCGTATTTCTTCCACGGCTCGTCGAACTCTTTGAATCCCCGGTCGAAGCCGTTGAACGCCCCGGCCACGCCGTTCGCCACGAAGCCAGCCGTGTGAATGCCCTGGGCAGTGAGAACTTCGGCCAGCATGAGGCGATCGGCCGGGAGCTTGGCGGAAAAGGCGACATCGCCGTGATGGCGATCGGGCTGCTGCGATGTCCACACTGAAGACATGGCAGCGAGAGTGTAGGCCGCCGTGGTGTACGCGTTGTCGAAGGTGAAACCTTCGCGCGAGAACTTGTCGATATTCGGCGTGGTGGCCCGTGAATGGCCATACGCGCCGAAGGACTGCGCGCGCGCGGCGTCGAGGACGATCAGAAGCGCGTTCGGTTTTCGGCCGTTCAGTGCCTGGGTGAACTTCGTCGCTTCCCTGGTCGCGTCAGGCACGGGCGCCGGCGCTTCGCC
This sequence comes from Vicinamibacteria bacterium, assembly GCA_031364765.1. GTDB lineage: Bacteria > Acidobacteriota > Vicinamibacteria > Fen-336 > JAGNNV01 > JAGNNV01. The sequence goes on along the minus strand of JANLWV010000194.1, from coordinate 8,692 downwards.
CAGAACCCGTGGAGCGCGGATCTGCGCGAAAGTGATCCCGGGATTGTCGGTGATCACGTCCATCCTCACGATGAAGGGCGTCCCCGCAACCCCCTGGATCGCAATCCTCGTGGGCTGAAGATTCGGCGATCCAAGCGGCACCTGAACGCTCTCGCGACTCACTCCGTCCGTGGAGTCGAAGGCAATCTGAAGCGATCCCCTGCCTCCCGAGGCCGCCGACCAGGGGTGAAGAGCGCTCTCAAACTCCAGGGTCGCATCTTTGGGCAGACGGAACGCGAAGGATGTCTGCGACCTGCCGGGCAGGACCAAGAACGGCACGCCGTCCTTCTCGCTGACTTGGTAGGCCCTCGGCGTTTCTCTTCCGCGAAGCAGGTCGAGGGTCTTGTCCCTCGGATCACCCACGGCGAGGCTGAATAAGGCCGCCGCGAAGTCTCGGGTGTCTCCCGATCCGCCTTTCTCTTTCGCCGGCACGATGGACCTGGAGAACTGGAGCCTCAGTTCGTTGGCATCCCCCTGGGCGGCGCCCGGCCAGTCGAACCGAATGCGGGAGCGGGTGGAGGGAACGTTCTGGACACCCAGACTGAGACCATTCACGGTGATCGAGAGCCGCTGATCCTCGATGCCCGGGTAGGCCTCTATGTCAAAGACGAGTGCCTGATCATGAGACTCCGGCAAATCAACCTTGAGTGTGGCGCCCTGCCTCACCCAAAGGAAACGCTCGCGCCCCCGGGATTCCGGATCGCCGCCGAAGCCGGAGGTGAGATGCGGCTCGGCATCTGGCCAGCCGAAGACGATCACCTCGCGGGCGGACGCGCGGACCGCAAAGGGCAGCCGATCGGCGAGGTCGTACATTACCGACCTCGGCGCCCGGCCCGGGGGCCCATAGGTCCAAAGGCCAGCCGCCGCCAGAAGACCAGCCACGACGACGGCAGGGAAGAGGCGACGCATCAGCAAACACTGGAGGATATGACGAAACCTCGAACGAACGGGACGCGCTCTAATTCGGTGCGGGCGATTGCGACGTTCGTCACAGCAGAGGGCGCAAGGGGTCACCTCCCGCTTGTCAGAAAGCCACGGAGGACGTACATTGAAACCACCATGGCTACTCAGATCGAACTCATCGACAAATACAAGAAGGAACTCAGCAAGCTCAAGGTGAGGGTCGATGACGTCCTTCTGAAGGCGGTGGTGAAGTCGCTCGGACCGGCCGTCTATCGCGACGATGCCTCGAAGATCTCGGCGGCGGACGCCGAAGAGCTCGAACGGGTCAAGCAGAACTTCATGGTTAAGCGTCTCGGGCTTCCGAGCGGACCCAAGCTCGACGTCCTGCTCAACCAGGCCATCGACCAGATGGGCCGATCGACCAAAAACAAGTACCGCGCGGTTTTGTACTACATCATCACCAGAGAGTCGAAGCGCGAAGCGGCGTTGTTGTAGCCTTGGCCTGAGCCCTTCGCGCGAGCCACCCGGCAACCAGCAGAAGCGCCAGCCACACCGCGGCAAGCACCCAGTCAGACGGTTCGGGGCGGGCCAGGTCAGGAAGGATGCGGTCAACCGGGCCTCCGGGCCACAGAGCGTCCCACAGCCGCGTCGGTCGGATGCGCCTATTAATAAAGAGAAGGCGATCCGGCTGCAACGCGGCGAAGAGAAAGAGCGCCCAAGACCAGGCGACGGCCCCGACTATCGCGCGGCGCACCATCGGCTGAGCGATGGACCAGAGCCTCGCCATCCAGAGAGCGAGGAACGGCGTCATGGGTGCTATGAGTCTTGAAGGCGGCGACTGACCTCCCCACCACATCCGCCAGAGGAGCGCGGGCACGAGGACGGAGAGAATCAGAGCAAGCTCGACCCACCATACGCGGGCGCCGCCTTTGCTCGCGGTGGCGGGTCCCTTGACAAGAAGCAGCGCCAGGAACGCCGGGGCGATGGGAAGAATCCCGTAGGCGCGGTCGATCAAGAGGCCGATCAACGCTTGAAGCGGATTAAGTGCTAGGTCTGCGGGCACGCCTCCATAAACGCCGAGCGATGTCGGCACGCCGAAGATACTCATCCAAAAAAGGCCATAGGCCACAACTCCCGCCACGGCCACGCCGGCAAACACCCGCATCGAACCGCGATCACGGAGCGCGAAGCCGGCGAACGCGAGCCCCAGCGAACCGAGCGCCATCCTCGGATGAAGGAACGGAAGCGCGCAGGCCAGGGCGGCGGCGAGTGCGGGAGCCCATGGCTTAAGGCCAAAACGCAGAAGAGCGTAGGCGGCGAAAAGAGCCAGGGCGGACGCCGCCTCGGTGTAGATGTGCAGGCCGAAGGCGGCGAGAGGCGGCCCGGCGGCGACGAGCCCGGCCAAGAGTGAGGCGGCCGTGGAAAGGCCTTCGGCGAGAGCCACCCGAAATGCGATTGCCCCGACACCCGCAACCATCGCGCCGAGGAGGATGGCGCAGGCCAGCCGGCCGCCCAACGCGTAGACCGGGGCCAGGACGAAGGGAAGGCCGGGAGAATGGCCGGGAAACGGCCGGCCATCGAGGCGTGGCGCGGCGTAGTGAGGCTCGGTTGGACCGCCGCGAAACTCGCGCCAGTCTTCGCGAGCGTAGTTGTCGCGCAAGTCGAGGTCGTGCTCGCGCCAGAGGCTCTGAGCCATGGCCAAGTAGTGCGGCTCGTCACCGGAGGCGTCCATCCGCGGAATGAAATACGTCGCGAGGGCGGCGAAGAGCGCGGTCAGAACGACAAACAGCCGCGCCGGGGTCACCTTCGTGTCATACCCGCGAAGGGCGACCGCCTCAACGACACTCAGCGACATAGCCCATCGCCTTCAGTTGCTCGCACTCCGCGCGACTCTGGGGTGGGGACGTCCTCCCTTCAAGCTGAGCGCGGGTCCGAAGCGCCGACCGCCGTTCGACATCACGATACTCGTCGAGACCGGACGCGTACTTCTTCGCCCCGTTATTGAGGTCCGTTCTCGGACGGATCTCCTTCGGATCCTCCCCACGATCGAAGAACTGGCGGGCCGATTCGACCGCCGTCGGCTCGGGGTCGATCAGCTTGTATCGTTGATTCCAGATCCCCTGATGACCGCGGTCGTTCTCGCCCAGCAAGGTGTCGCGAGTCGATTCCGGGCGGCCGGCGGCGAAAGGCAGAACACTCCGGCCGGCGAGTCCGGACGGGAAGGACACGCGCGCCGCGTCCAGCAGCGTCGGCATGATGTCGAGAGTCGAGACGAGAACCTCAGACCGGACGGCCGTCGCGTTGCGGCCAAGAACAATGAAGGGAATCCGCTGGGACGGGTCGAAGAGGTTCGCCCCGTGATCGAAGTAGTAGTCGTGCTCGCCCAGGCTCTCGCCGTGGTCCGACGACACAATCACCGTGCTCCGGCTCAAGGCACCCGAGGCATCGAGGGCGCGCAGGACCTCGTCCACCTGGGTGTCCGAGTACGCGATCTCGCCGTCGTAAGCGTTCACGTAGTCGGACAGGCGCGTCTTACCGGGAATCGCCCACTGCTTCGGCACTCCCCCAAAGAAACCGTCGACGACCTTCAAGGCGCGGTCGGCCTTCGGCCTTTTGGCGAAGGCTTCATCGAAGGGAGCGGGCGGCGCGTAGGGAGCATGGGGGTTGACGTAGTGCAGCCACAGAAAAAAGCCATCGTCTCTCCCCTTCGACTGGAGGTACTCGATAGCCCGGCGGGTAGTGGCCTCGGTGCGCGCGACTTCGCCCAACAGCGACTCGTCCGCCCACATTTCGAGGTAGGTCTTGAAGCCGCGGGAAAAACCGAGCGAACTGGAAACGTTCGCGTTGTCGACGAAGGCGGCGGTGTCGTAGCCGTCCTTCAAGAGCGTCTCGGCGAGCGTCGGGTTGAAGGCGTGAAGCTCGGGGTGCTTGGCGGAGTAACCGCTCTCGCCGGCGGTCCGGCCGGTCATGATGGCCACGAAACTGCCGCGGGTCTTGGGCCAGTAAGTGTAGGCCTGCCGGAAGACCGCGGCCTTCTTCGCCCACTTTTCGAGCCGTGGCGTGGTGGCTCGTGCATAGCCGTACACGCTCATGTGGTCGGGTCGCAGAGTATCGATGGTGATCAGAATCAGGGGCGGCCGCTCCTTGGCGATGGGCGTCGTTGTCGTGCCGGTGGACGGAACCGGGCGCCCCGGACATCCGTAAGAACCGAGGGCGAGCACTGCGCAGCCGAAGGTGTGACGCATCATCAACTGATCTCGATCCGCCGATGATCGTCGCCCTTGTCGCCGTGTCTGATCTCGACCTTGGTAACGAGGCGCCACGGATAGGAGCGCATCCGCCCCGCCCATTCGATGGCCAGGATGTCGCGCTCGCCCGGCAGTTCGAACAGACCGACGTCTTCAGCGCCGAGTTCCGACGCGAGTCGATAGAGGTCGGCGTGATGGAGCAGGCGGCCGGACGCACACGGGTACGCCGTATGAATCACAAAGGTCGGCGAGGCCACAGCGTCCTCGGGCGCACCCAGGCCGCGGGCGAGGCCACGCACAAAAGCGGTCTTCCCAGCACCCAGATCTCCCTCGAGAAAGATCACTTCCCCTCCCCGGAGGCCCAGCGCCAGTTGGGCGGCGATGGCCTCGGTCTCGGCCTCAGAGTTCGATTCGCGCACACCGGTCAGCATCGGCCCGGTTCAACGCCCAAGCGCGGCGATGGCTTTGGGCAGCGCATCCGCCACATCCCCCGCCACCACTCCCCAGGGTCGCCTCTTCCCCGCCCGCTCCCCCGCGAGACCATGAACGAAGACCGCGGCGGCCGCCGCCACATCGGCCGGGACACCGCGCGCCACGATCGCGCCGATGGCGCCGGCCAGGACGTCTCCCGTGCCTGCGGTCGCGAGACTCGGACCCCCCGTTGGATTGAGCCAGACCTCGGACCGCAGGTTGCCCACCAGAGAATGCCGGCCCTTGAGGACGACGGTACTGCGGGTCTCGGCCACCGCACGTCGAAGTGCCATCACCCGGTCCTTCTGGACGGACTCCTTATCGATGCCGAGGAGACGCGCCATCTCGCCGGGATGCGGGGTGAGGATGGTCGGGGCATCGCGCTTTGAAATGCGGGACAGCGTCGGCCCGTGCAAACCATAGAGCCCGTCCGCGTCGATGACGGCCGGCAGACCGCAGCGGGCCGCCACCTCGAGGACGAACTCCTGCGTCTTCTCCGTCCGCCCGAGGCCGGGACCGATCACGAGCGCGTGCATGGAGGCGGCGATTTCGAGAACCGCAGAGGCGGCGCGCGGCAGGTCGCCGCATTCGCCGCCCTCGCCCAAAGACACCGTCATCACTTCCGGTTGCGCGATCGTGACCAGACGACAGACTTCACCCACGGAAGCGACGGTGACCAGGCCCGCGCCGGTGCGGAACGCGCTCTTGGCGGCGAGAACCGCAGCTCCCGATTTTCCGACCGAACCCGCCACCACCAGGACATGGCCAAAGTCACCCTTGTGCGAGTCTTGGGCGCGAGGGGGAAAGGCCGCTCGCGCATCGCTCGCTTCGAGCTCGAAGAGCCGGGGGCCGGAATCGTTGAACTGAAGCGCCTGGTCGGGAATGCCAATCGGGGCCACCACCACTGAACCCGCGAGTTCGGAGGCGGGCGAGAAGACGAGGCACGGCTTCTTCACCGCGAAGGTGACGGTGACGTCGGCTTCGACCGTCTTCCAGTCGAACGGAGCCCCATCCGCCGGAATCCCCGAAGGCAGGTCGACCGAGACCACTCGCGCGCCGCGTTTCCGTTCGCCGCGGATGGACTCAATGACCGCCGGTGCGAGACCACGCGGCGCTCCACTCGATCCGGAACCGAGAAGCGCATCGACCACCAGCGAGCAACGGCCAAACTCCTCCGCCTTGCCCGCCCACTCCGCCTCCGTCTTGATCACAACTACGGGAAGGCGGGCGCGTTCCTTCCTGAGGCGATCGAAGTGGTGACGGGCGTCGCCCTTCAAGTCCTCGGGATCGCCGATCACGTAGACCCGCGTCCAGTCCGACTTCAAAACGCGCGCTATCACGAAGCCATCGCCGCCATTATTGCCGAGGCCGCAGACGACGGCGACCCGCCGGTCCTTGCCGAAACGCGACTCAATCGCCCGCGCGACCGCGAGGCCCGCGTTCTCCATCAGGGTGACGCCTAAAACGCCGCGAACGATGGTCCATGCGTCGGCGGCGCGCATTTCGTCGGCGGTGAGGATCGGTCGCATGGATCAGCCTACCCTCGAAAACCAGACGACCAGGACCAGGGCGGAGAACAAAAACCGATAGATCACGAAGGGAAGATAGCTGCGGGTGCGCACCCAGGCGAAGAGGATGCGGATACTGAGGACGCCGACCACGGCCGCGGTGAGGATGCCCGCGATCAGCGACGCGTCCAGTCCGCCCGCGAGCATTCCGGGCACCTTGAAGATGACCGCGCCGAGGGTGACTGGAAGCGCCATCAGGAAACTGAGACGAGCCGCCGCATTGCGTTCATAGCCCAAAAAGCGAGCGGCGGAGATCGTAGCGCCGGATCTCGACACACCGGGCACCAGAGCGAGCGCTTGAGCAAAGCCCATGATCAGCGCGTCCCGCAGAGTCCAGGCCTCGATGGAGCGCCCGGCCAAAGACCGCGAGTCGGCGAGCCAAAGAACCAGGCCCATGACGCTCATGGTTACGGCGACCAGGGCGGCGCTGCGAAATGTGCTCTCCGCCAGATCGTTGAGAAGAAGGCCGAAGATGCCTCCGGGAATGGAGGCTATGGCCAGGAAACCAAGGCGGCGGCCGTCATCGGAGGCGAACGGATTGCCGTGAATCTTCAAGCCTGTGAATGCGCCGCGGATCATCCTGATCCAGTCGCCCAGAAGCGCTCCTGCTACGGCGAAGAGCGTGCCCAGATGCAACGCTACATCGAAGGCAAGCGAGTGTTCCTTCCACCCCAGGAGCCACGGAACGACGATGAGGTGCCCCGAACTGCTGATGGGCAGGAACTCGCCGGCCCCTTGAACAATGCCGAGGATTACGGCTTCAAGAACGTTCATGGAGTCGGTACACTTCGGGTCATGGGATTTGCGGTTTCAATTGATGGCCGGGTGGGCACGCCAGAAGAGGTCACGCTCAAAATCACGGACAACGGTTTTGTTTTTGGAGACAGTGCGTATGAAACGCTGCGGACGTACGGCGGGCGACCGTTCGAACTCAACCGGCACCTCTTGCGCCTGCGTCGCTCGGTCGCTCTCCTGGGGTTCGAGCTCAAGACCAGCGACGACGAGACCAAGGCCCGGATCGATGCCTGCCTCTCCTTCGCGAGGAACGATGAATCTTACCTTCGCGTGATCGTGAGCCGCGGCGTCGGCGACATGTCCTATCGGTTCGAGCGCATTCCCGAGCCGACCATGGCGATGTACGTGAAGCCTCTCGAGCCCACAAACGACGCCCTCTATCTGAAGGGCGGGGCCGCGGTCATCGTCTCCATCCGCCGAAATCCCATCGAAGCCCTGAATCCCGCGATCAAGGCGTCGAACCTCCTCAACAATGTCCTGGCCACCCGCGAGGCCTATACGAAGGGAGCCTTCGAAGCCATTCTCCTCAACACCCGCGGCGAGGTCGCGGAGGGCGCCGGGTCCAATGTGTTCATTGTGAAGGGTGGCCTCCTGCTCACGCCACCCTTGTCGTGCGGTCTGCTGGCCGGGATCACACGCGAACTGACCCTCGAACTTGCCGCCTTAACCGGTGTTCCTCACGAGGAGCGCGTGTTGTATCCCGAGGATCTGCAACGGGCCGACGAACTCTTCATCACGAGCACGCTCAAGGAACTGGCTCCCATGGTGACCCTCGACGGGGCGCCCGTCGGAGCAGGCGTCCCGGGTCCGATCACGAAGGTGCTGTTGAAGGCCTATCGAGACAGGATCAGCGTTCCGGCTTGACCTTGCCCTGGTGGCACATGAAGCACTGAAGGCTGGGTTTGCGTTCGCGGTCAAAGTAAGTGGGGATTTCTTCAAAAAGCGCGATCATCTTGAACGCCATCGCTTTCTGAGGCTTGGAATCGTCACCCCAGATTCCAACCTCATGACAGTGCGAACACTGCACGCCTAGGGAGGCCGCGTAGACGCTCATGCTCAGCGCCCTTTCCTCCCTCGGCCCGACAAACACGGCGGCATGCTCAGCCTTCAGCGCTTCCCAGCTCTCGCGGGGAAGGCGCCCGGGTTTCACCTTCCCGCGATGACACGTCCAACACGTGACGCCACCAAGGTCTTTCAGCTTGCCCGCGCTGAGGCCCTCCACCATCCGCATCATGCGCTGCGCGAACAGATACGTGGGCTTTGAGTCGGCCTTCGACGCGGGAGGATTGTGGCAATGAACGCACTCGACGCCCAGAGCGCGATTGAACGCCAGGTTCTCTCCGTGATGCTCGGGTGAGCCGGCGGCCGACGCCGACGCGATGGTAGCCGCGGCGAGCAGGAGCGTGGTTCCCAGAGGCACGCCTATTTGTTCTGGGCGAAGCTGAAACCGAAACGGCCCTTGATGCAGAGATGGCCGTTCGTCACCGAGTGATCCGCCGGAGACGTCACCTTCACGATCTCGTTGTCTTGAACGTGGAGCTCGAGGTCGCAGCCCACGCCGCAGTAGGGGCAGATCGTCGAGGTCACCTTCTGCTTCGACTCGTCCCAGGTTCCCGCCTGCCTCATCCGATACTCGCTGTTGAACATCAAAGCTCCCGTGGGACACAC
>JANLWV010000150.1:0-4042 GCA_031364765.1 Vicinamibacteria bacterium | reverse complement strand
TTCTTCATCGGCTACCTCATCTCGATCGCGCTGTTTGGCCTCTATCAGGCGATCTTCATGGCGAATGCGGGCGGCGCCTGGGACAACGCCAAGAAGATCGTCGAAGTCGAGCTGAAGGAGAAGGGCACGCCCCTTCATGCGGCGGCCGTGGTTGGCGACACCGTGGGCGATCCTTTCAAGGACACGTCTTCGGTCGCCATGAATCCGGTCATCAAGTTCACGACTCTGTTCGGTCTGCTCGCCGTCGAGCTGGCGGTGGAGATGGCCAGGAACGGACAGCAGGGGTTGACCCAGGTCCTCGCGGTCGTGTTCCTGGCCGTGGCCCTGTTTTTCGTGCACCGGTCGTTCTACGGCATGAGGATCGACACCAAGCTTTAGGATCGGATGAGCCATTTGCCGCAGCTCCATGACGCAAAAAAGGTGAGCGCGATCAACGAGGATTAGGAGTAACTTCGGGGTGTAGACGTAGCTCAATCGGCGGATCGGTCTGTTATCGAAAAGTGAAAAGGAAGATCCCATGAAGGCTCCCCTCCTCGTACTTTGCGCCACCGATCTGAGCGCCGACGCCGATCTCGCGGTGGTGGCTGCGAACGACATGGCGCGCCTCTTCGGATCACGTCTCGTCTTCGTCCACGCGGTTCCTTTCCCGGCGCCCGCACGCGTCCTTTTTCCTCATCTGGTTCAAGGCACGACCGATCGTCTCATGGCGGTTTCTCGCGTGGCTGCCGACACCGTGGCCGGTCGCATCGCCAGCCTGACCGGGCGCTCAGAGGACCTGGACGTTCGCGTGGATGTGGGCGCTCCCGACGAGGTCATCGTGGAAACCGCGGAGGAATCGGGGGCCGACCTGCTGGTGATTGGGGTGGCCGGAAGCGACTCGACCGGTCAGGGCCTCGGCGACACTGCGCTCAGGATCGTGCGTCACGCCCATTGCCCTGTGCTGGTCGTTCGTAGCGGCCCGGCCAAGGGTCCGGTTCTGGCCGCGACCGACCTATCCGATCCAGCACAAGGTGCTTTGACCATGGCCGCCCTTTGGGCCACCAAGGGGGGAGAGCCCATGGTGGCGCTTCATGTAGTCGACTATTCGCCCATCGTCGTGGTTCCCGAGGCGTTCGGCCCGGGAATACCGATTCCCGTTTCCGAGGAAGAGCACAAGGCGATTCTCAAGGCGGCTGGCGAACGTCTGATTGAGGTGCTGGGCAAGCTCGAGATCAAGGCCGATCGTCTGATCGAGGAGGGCGCCCCGGCGGAGCGCATCGTCGCTTCGGCCGAGGAGATCGAGGCCAGCCTTCTGGTGATCGGCGCCTCCGGCGGAGGCGGCCTGAGGCGGCTGCTGCTGGGCAGCGTCGCCGAGGATGTTCTCCGCCTCGCTCCCTGTTCCGTACTGCTCGTTCGCCATCACACGTCTGGAGGAAAAGAATGAAGGATCCGAGACAAAGCAGCGTGCGCGAATCGACAGTGGTTCTCGTCTGTCGCGCCATCGAGCTCAACCGGGAAGACCGCAAGGAAATCGAACGGAGCGAGGCGGCCTTCGCTCACATCTTCCCGAAGATCCATCGAATTGAGTGGACCGTCACCGCGAGACCGCGCGTTGTCGAGGTTCATGCCCATATGCATGCGCGGAGAGGAGACTTTGAAGGCCGGGCGTCGGAGAAGGACGCGCGGACCGCCTTTCAGTCGGTGACCAGGAAGATTCTTGCTCAGAAGCGAAACCAGAAGGAGGCTTCACTCAGGTCGCGCCGCGACCCCCCCACCCGCGCGCCCGTCGTCGACAGGTACTGATCGAACTACGGCTCTATCTCCATCCGGTTTTTCAGGACGCCGATGCCCGCGATGTCCACCTCGACCACGTCGCCCTGCTTCATGAACAAGGGTGGGTTCCGGGCGAAGCCGACGCCGCTCGGCGTTCCGGTCGCGATCAGATCGCCGGGAGAAAGAGTGGTGAAGGACGAGAGATACGCGATCAGTTCCGGGATCTTGAAGATCAGTTGCTCCGTGTTGGCGTCCTGGAGCACCTCGCCGTTGAGGCGAGTCTTGATGTCGAGGGTGTGAGGGTCGGGGATCTCATCCTTCGTGACCATCCACGGCCCGAGCGCGCCGGTGCGCGGGAAGTTTTTCCCGGGGATGAACTGCGTGGTGTGGCGCTGAAAGTCGCGGACGGAGATGTCGTTGAAGCAGGTGTAACCCGCGACGTGGTCGAGGGCCTGCGCGGCCTCGATGTACCGCCCCCCTTTGCCGATGATGACCGCCAACTCGCATTCATAGTCGACGCTGGTTGAGACCCTGGGAATCCAGGCGGGCTGGCCGTGGGCGACCAGGGTGTCGGCGAAACGAAGGAAGATGGTTGGATAGTCGCTTTTCCCCCGGCCCATCTCCTTCTGATGGTCGGCGTAGTTGACCCCGATACAGAAGATCTTCCCGGGGTTTGGAATGACGGGGAGGAACTCGGCGACTTCGACGGGGATCCAATCGTTGCCGGTGTCCACGAACGGTGCGAGGCCGAAGAGCCCTCCGCCCGCGATCAGCGATTTCAGATCGGGATAACGACTCTCAAACTTTGGCCCGAGGTCCACCAGGTGGTTATTCAGGAAACCGCCGTAGGTCGCCTTCCCATCCCTTATAAAGGACGCCAGTTTCATCGCTGCTTGTCTCCCCCTCTGTCCCGCCTGCGTGGCGGGACAGAGGGGGATCCTACGCGAGCGGCATCATGGCGAAAACTACTGAAGGCGAAGACTGATTCCGAATGTGGCTCCGACCCGCTCGGCGCCGTGGCCAGAGAACTGGCCGGTCTGGCTCAAGCCGAACTGACCGGCCAGAGTTCGCTGATAGGCGGCTTCCGCGAAGGCCTCGAAGTTGCCGTAGAGGCGGGCCCGAAGCCCGACCGGCGCGGTGACGAAAAGGATGCTCCCGCTGTTCTGCGGAAGCGAATTGGCGAGCTGATTCCCGCGCCCGCCTCCAGGCGTGGTCGAACCGGGGCCGCCGAACGACGAACCCACGCCCGCATTCGCCGACCCGTAGTACACGCCCGCGCCCAGGTACCCGTAGAAGCGCTCGCCGATTCCGAACGAGCGCAAGACCGTGGATCCGAGCGACGCCTGGAAACCGGTCGGCTTGCTCCAGCCCGCGCCGAGGGTCGGTCGCAGGGTCCAATTCTCCTTGAAGGTCCAGCCGACGCTCAGGCCGTTGTCGAGGCCACGGCCCATATTGACGGCGAGGCCGCGTTCCTGCGCGGTGGCCAGACTCGGAAGCAGGAGAAGGGGAAGAGCGAATGAGGAAACGCGCATATGAACCTCCGAAGAAGCAATCGTGATGATGCTATGAGGCTAGAAGGGTTGGCGACGCGGTCGAGCTTGCTCCAAACCGAAAGCAAAAACCAGGCCGCCGATCCTCCTTTTGACCGCGCTGCCGATCGTCAGTAATTGCAAGGGTTGGTCCTGGCCGGAGGCGCGGCATCTTCCAGCCCGAGTCCTCGATTCGGGACGCCGCCGTCATCAGCAGGTTACGAAGGACTGAGCCTGACGCCGCGCGACCAGTCCTCCTTCGATCAGGAGACGATAGGGCTTGTTATTATTGAAGGAGCGCCCATGACCTGCACCATCCCTGACCCCGCCGGATCCAAGCCCGAGCCACCGCTGCCCTTGCAGACTTTCCCGTTCAAGCAGTTCTATCTGGGGTGCCTCGCCCAGGCCTCCTACCTTCTCGGCTCCGATGGCGAAGCGGCCGTGGTCGACCCCCGTCGCGATGTGGACGTCTACATGGAGGAAGCCAAGGCGCTGGGGCTCTCCATCCGCTATGTCATCGAGACCCACCTTCACGCCGATTTTGTGAGCGGCCACCGGGAACTCGCCGAGCGCACCGGAGCCACCATTCTGATTTCGCACCGGGCGGGCGCGACCTTCCCTCATCAGGGCGTCAAGGATGGGGATGTCGTGCGGGTGGGAGGGCTGTCGCTCACATTTCTCGATACGCCCGGCCATACGCCCGAAAGCGTTTCGGTGCTGGTGACCGATTCGAAGGCCCCTTCGAGTCCGCAGATGGTTCT
>JANLWV010000137.1:0-17209 GCA_031364765.1 Vicinamibacteria bacterium | reverse complement strand
TCCGACGCCGCCTTGCAGTGGTCGCCGGCCAGGACGCCTAAGCCCCCCGAATACATGCCGAGCGACTCGTGGAGGCCGAATTCCATGGAGAAGTAGGCGACCGGACCGGGAACAACCCCCGGTTGATCGTCCATGAACCTTGGGGCTCTGCGGCTGGCATCGAGGCTCTCGATCGCGTGACGATAGGCCTCAAGAAACTCCGCCTCCCTGAGAAGTCCCACCCATGTGTGGGGATCGACGTTGATCAGAAGCTCGACCGGATTGTGATAGCGCTGCCAGTGTTCGGGATCTATCCAGGAGAAGAGCCGGGAGGCCATCGGGTTGAAACTCCACCACAGATCGTAGGCCAGATCACGAAGGCGTTCGACTTCCTGAGGCAGATCGAGGTCGGCGATCTCCAGGGTGGGAACCTGAAGGGTCACGCGAGGGACGTGGTTGCGAGAAAAGTCTTCAGCGCCTCTTCGCCCTTCGTGATTGATGTGAATCTCGCCCCGTATCGATTGATTCCGGCCGTCCGCGTGATGTGGGCGGTCGCGGAAAAGAGCTCCCCCGATTCCTCGAATCGGAAAGCCACGCTGACTTCATCGCCCATGTTGAGCGGGTGGTTCGATTCGATCAGCACTCCGGAGCTCGAAATATTCTGGGCCAGGACCGGCACGGTCGCGCCGAAGCCGCTGCTCGCGGCAACCTGGAGCCTCACCGGAAGCCGCACGTCCCGTCGGGACGGGACCTCGATGAGTCGACCCACGCGGTCATCGAAGTCATCCCCGGGAGGCAAACGCAGAATGGCGTTAGCGCCCGCCTCCAGCACCTCCACCTCCGACGGATCGAAATCGTCTTCGGAGAAAACGACGATGGAAACGCGCTTCAGGGTCGGCGATCGGCGGAGCGCCTTGATCAACGCCTCGATTCCGGGGACCTGGCGGTGAATGCAAAAAAGAGCCACCCTGCCCGCGGCGAGCCGGTTCTGCGCTTCGGCGGCCGACCGAACCAGTTGTCTTTCAATTCCTGAGCGAAAGAGAACGGTGCCCTGGAGATCCCTCTCGAGGGGGCGGGTCGAACAGATGAGAACAACGGCCATGCAAGAAGAAAACTACGCTCAAACGCGGAAGTGTACCAGCGAGTCCATCCGCTTGATCCAGGCGGACGGTCTTGAATCCGACGGCATCCTGAAATCCCCCCGCGGGGAGAGGCTCACGGAACCCACTTTGGGACCGTCCGGCAGGGTGGATCTCTTGAACTGGGCGGCGAAGAACCGTTCAAGGAAGACCCGAAGCCACTTTCTAAGCGCCACCGGCGCATACTCTCCCGTAAACGCCGCATTCGCCAGGAAAAGCATTTTGTTGGGGGAGGCTCCGAGTCGCAGAAAAGCGTAGAGGAAGAAGTCATGAAGCTCGTAGGGGCCAAGGATTTCTTCGGTCTTCTGGCTGATCTCCCCGCGGGTGCTGGGGGGCAGAAGCTCCGGGGAAATGGGGAGGGCCAGAACCTCATGGAGCGCGGAGCTCTCGGCGGAATGCAGCGGATCTCCGGCCGCGGCCTTGACCAGGAAGCGGACGAGAGTCTTAGGCACGGAGGCATTGACGTTGTACATGGAGAGATGATCGCCCCCGAAGGTCGCGAAGCCCAGGGCCAGTTCGGAAAGATCGCCGGTTCCGACCACGAGGCCTTGCTCCTTGTTGGCGAGGTCCATCAGAACCTGGGTGCGCTCTCTGGCCTGAGCGTTCTCGAAGGCCACGCCGCGGTCTTTGCTCGAAAGCCCGATGTCTTTCAGGTGCCGCTGGCACGCCGCTTTGATGTCGATCTCCCGCACTGAAACGCCCGATGCGGCGGCCAGCCGGAGGGCCAGAGATCGGGTCCTGGCCGTGGTCCCGAAGCCCGGCATGGTCACGGCAAGAATCGATTTTCGCGACCGGCCGAGCAGGCCGCAGGTTCGACCGGCCACGATGAGGGCGAGGGTGGAATCGAGGCCCCCCGAGAGACCAAGAATGAGCTTCCGCGCACCGGTGTGCTCCCATCTCCTGGCCAGCCCCGCGGTCTGGATCTCGAAGATTTCGGCGCAGCGCCTAGCCAGGGTGCCTTCATCGCTGGGCACGAAAGGGCGCGGGTCGATACTGCGGAGCAGCCGTGTTCGTCTCGGCGGTGCCATCGGATCGAGGATCACGGTCCGGCTCGGCGGGGCCGTCCCTCCCGTTTCTGAAAAGGTCTTCTGCCGCAGGCGTTCCACACTTATCCGTTCAACGTCGACATCTGTGGCTAGGACCTCGGCCTCCCGTCGGAATCGCCGGTTTTCCGCAAGCATGACGCTGTTCTCCGCCACCATGAGATGGCCGCCAAAGACGAGGTCGGTGGTGGATTCATGGACGCCCACATTCGAGAACACGTAAGCCGAGAGAGTTCGACCACTGTGCTGTTTCACCAGCTCGCGCCGATAGTCCGCCTTTCCTATGCCCTCGTTTGAGGCCGACAGGTTCGCGAGAACGGTGGCCCCGGCCTGAGCGAGACGCACGCTCGGCGGGCTGGGGACCCAAAGGTCTTCGCAGATTTCAAAACCGAGGGCGAGGCGTTCCTCGCCACTGACCCTGAACACAAGGTCGGCGCCCATAGGCACCTTCCTCCCGAGAATGTTGATCTCGCCCCGGACCGCTTCGCGGGCGGGGGAGAACCAGCGCCCCTCGTAAAACTCCTTGTAGTTGGGGATATATGACTTCAGGACCACCCCCCGGACGAGACCACTCTGGAGAATCGCGGCGGCATTCCATAAGCGCGAGTCCCGGGCCAGGGGAAGACCGACGGCAATGGTCATGTCGAGGCGCGCTGTTTTGGCGCAAAGTTTCTCGAGCGCCTCTTCGGCCGCTCGGAGCAGGGTCGTCTCCTGGAAGAAGAGATCGGCGGCGGTGTAACCCGTGATCCCGAGTTCCGGGGTGATCAGAAGTTGAACGCCCTTTCCCCGGGCCTCGGAGACGAGTCCGAGGATCTCCGCAGCGTTGGCTGAAGGGTCGGCGATGTGCGCAGGGGGGCAACCCGCGGCGACCCGAAAGAAGCCATGTCGAGTGGAACCGTTCATTTTCCTGTTGTCCCCTGGTCCGGGCAAGCATACGGGAACCCCCTCCCCACCCTGTCATCGCCCTCACCGCCGGGTTGGCCCCGGACCGCCGGCTCCCTTCACACCCCGGACGGGGCTGGCATGGCAAAATGAGGCCCATGAAACGACTTCCTCTCACGTTTTTTGCAGCCGCCCTCGCGGCGCCGCTACTGGCCCAGGACTGGAAGGGACTGGGCCGTCTCCAGGGGCGAGTGAATGATCCGGATGGCAAACCGGTCGCCGGCGCGAGCGTCAAGCTCGACTGTCCGTCCCGCGGAGGCGGCGCCACGCTCGTCACCGACAAGAAGGGGAACTGGGCCTATCTGGGGCTCGCCGCCTGCAACTGGACCATCGAGATCAAAGCCGTGGGCTTCTCTCCGCTGACCACGGTCGCCGCCATGGCGAGCGATCAGATCCGGATGAACCCCATTGACGTCAAGCTTGAAAAACCGAAAGGCCCCCCCCCGGAACTGCTCGAGGCGGTAAAGAAAGGCGACGAGGCGTTCCAGGCGCAGAACTGGGCGGTCGCCCGCGAGAACTACGAGAAGATCCTCGCTCTCCGGCCCGATCTCGGCCCTCAGGTCTATCAGAAACTCGCCCAGGCCCATGCCGGGGAGAAGAACACCGCGAAGGCGATCGAGTACCTCGAACTGTCTATCGCCGCGGATCCATCACGCATGGACCTCAGGTTTGCCGCGGCGCAGAGCGCGCTTGAGGCAGGCCTCAAGGAGAAAGGGTTGGAGTTTCTCAATGGCGTCGATGACGCTGCGGTGAAGGGCCCCGACGGGTACTTCAACATCGCGGTGTACTTTCTGCGCCAGTCCGACGCGCCGAACGCCATCGTGTACTTCTCCAAGGCCATCGTCAAAGACGCCCAGCTTGCGGAAGCGTACTACTGGCGCGGGATGTCCTACGTCCGCGACGGGAAACTGGCGGAAGCGAAAGCCGACATGCAAAAGACCGTTGAGCTTTTCGGGCCGGCCTCAGACGAGGCCGTCTACAAGACCGAGTGCAAGACAAAGTGCTCGGCCGCCGGCAGCTCCTCAGACTGTGAGACGACCTGCACGTCCGGTTACACCCAGACACTTGGCGCGAAGGCCAAGAAGGCGCTCGATCAGCTGAAGTAGTTGCCCGTCTGGACCGTCGCCGGCTGGTGCCGGGAGGCGGGCATCGCCGGCACATCGTGCGACCAGCAGTACGGATCGCCGATGATCTCGTAGTGCATGGTCCGGCGCTTGGGGACGAAACCGGCCCCCTGAATGTTGCGCGCGATCTCCGCCTCGGTGAGGCGGAACTGCGCGCCCGCGGCGGAGACGACATTCTCCTCGATCATCAGACTGCCAAAGTCGTTGGCCCCGAACCGCAGAGACATCTGGCCGATCTTGCCGCCCTGGGTGACCCAGCTCGCCTGCACGTTGGGGAAGTTGTCGAGCATCACCCGGGCCACCGCGAGGGTCCGCAGGTACTGAAACGATGTGACCTCGTCCCCGGCGAGCGCGGTGTTCTCCGGCTGGAATGTCCAGGCGATGAAAGCGGTGAACCCATGCGTGCGCTCCTGCAGCGCGCGCAAGTGAAGAAGGTGATCGATCCGCTCTTCGAGCGTCTCCACATGGCCGAACATCATGGTGGCCGTGGTCTTGAGGCCCTGCCGCTGCGCCACCTCCATCACTTCGAGCCAATCCTCGGTCGAGCCCTTGGCGATGCCGATGATGTTGCGGACCCGATTCGACAGGACTTCGGCGCCTCCTCCGGGAATCGAATCGAGGCCGGCGGCGATCAGGCGGCGCACCGTCTCTTCGGTCGAGAGGTTCGAGACGCGGCAGATGTGTTTCACCTCCGCAGGTGAGAGTCCATGGACCCAGAGCTTTGGGTAGTTGGCCTTCATCCAGGCGAACAGTTCCTCGTAGTACTCGATCCCAAGGTCGGGATGAAGGCCGCCCTGCAGGAGGATCTGCTCGCCGCCGAGAGCGAGCGTTTCTTCGATCTTCTGGCGGAACTCGTCCTTCGAGAGAACGTAGCCGTCTTTCGCGGGAAGGTCACGGTAAAAGGCGCAGAAGGCGCACTGCGCCGTGCAGACGTTGGTGTAGTTGATGTTGCGGTCGATGATGTACGTCACCAGACCCTCGGGGTGAAGGCGCCGTCTCGTGGCGTCCGCGAGTTCGCCCAAGGAAAGGAGATCGGCGCCCTTGAGCAAGAAGATGCCCTCGTCCCGCGACAAACGCTCAGCGGCCAGAACCTTCTTCCGGATGTCGTCAAATCGCATGAAACTCAGGCTCCTTGACCTGGCCCAACAGACCGTTCGCTTGCGCAAGCCGGTAGAAGAGGGCGAGGCCTTCCTTCTCTCGTCGCCCCAGATCGTATCGAATCACGCTCCGCAAGTAACGCTCGGCGCGGGCCGGGCCGACGCCGGCATTATATGAACGAGCGATCGTCCAAGCCGCGTCGAGCCCACGTCGCGTCGCCTGAGCCATTCGAGTGGAGATCCCGCTCTGCGTGACTCGCGGTCCCTTGACCATAACCGCGAACACGAAAGGAAGCGCGCGTAAACGTCGCCACTCCTGCCCCAGATCCAGGCTTTCGAATCCCGTCGGCGCGAACGAAAATGCCGGGTCCCCGATCACCAGGACCGCATCGGCATCGGGCGGGTCGGTGGCTCCCGGTGAAAACAAAGTGCAATAGGGGAGACGCGACGAGGCCTGGGCGATGAGAATTTTCGCGAGCGCCGCACTCGTGCGACTGGCCTGATCGAGAGCGAGTGTCTTCACACAATTGAGCGACACGCGATGATGGAGCATCACCGTTTCCACGGGTCCATCGCTCGCGATGCAAACCGAGTCGAGAATGGGAGCGTCGAGGGTGGCGGCGTCAAATGACGGCACCATGGCGAGATCCAGTTCGCCGCTACGAAAACGATCGGCCACTCGTGACGGCACATCGATCACCAATTCAACATCGGGTTCGCCGCTGAGACCGAAGATCAGCGGCTGGGCATTCAGGTAAGGAAAGAGGCCGATGCGAAGGGGGAGAGTCATCTGTGAGGGTCACGATATCGCGCCGCGTTGTGGTCTCAGGAGTTCGCCTGCATCGCCATTTACAGGCCGATTCCTGGGCCTGGTTGAGCCCACCCCAAAGGCAAGAAAAATTTATTTTTGCTGATGACTTGTGAGCACGAATCTCGAAGTCGTGAGAGGTACGTACTGTAAATACTTATGAAATAGAAATAAAGCATGATCTCTTGAGAGCGACAGATACGGACTTCTTTGGCGCTCTTTGGCGGTTTAAACCCGGCCTGATCGCCGTAAACTACTCACCGACAGCAATTTGGGTTGATACCACAAGATCTTGGGTTTATTCCTTGACAGACCACAAGAAGTCGCAGTAATGTCCCAACCATAGCGAAAAGATTCAGGGGGTTTTGACTGGTTAGGTCATGCCGCCTTGGAGGTTGCCGAACTGGAAAAGTGAGCGCGGCGGTGTTTGGCCACGTTTCAAGGGATTCGATGATTTCCTGGGATTTGTTCGCTTGTCGAAATTTATTCGAGTGTCGTCAGGGCCGGGCTCAAGTAGCCCCGAGAGTAGGTTGCCTTAACCAAGGCAGGGAGGAAGTCGAACATGGCCACGCAGCCCCCGGTTGTCCCGGCAGAGTCACCCGCGAGACTCGAAAACCGCACCGACCCGCGACCCGACTCACGAATAGAACCTCGGCCGGAAAAACGATCGAAGGGGCTCTCCTTCAAACGCTTCTTCTCGACTGAAGGGGTTCATCCCTTTGATGAGATCGAGTGGGACATCCGGGGCGCGGTCATCAATGACGAACGCGGCCGGCCGGTCTTCGAGCAGAAGAACATCGAGGCTCCAAAGAGCTGGAGCCAGACCGCGACCAACATTGTCGCTTCGAAATACTTCCGCGGGGCCATGGGTTCGCCCGAGCGAGAGACTTCGGTCAAGCAACTCGTCGGCCGCGTCGTGGATACGATCGCCGGCTGGGCGCTGAAGCAGAGCTATTTCGAGACCAGTGAGGATCTCGCGGCCTTCAAGCACGACCTGGCCTTCCTTCTGGTCCGGCAATACGCCGCGTTCAATTCCCCGGTCTGGTTCAACGTGGGCATCGAACCCCATCCCCAGGCGTCCGCCTGCTTCATCAATTCGGTGTCGGACACCATGGACTCGATCCTGGGTCTCGCCCGGACCGAGGGCATGCTCTTCAAGTACGGCTCGGGGACCGGATCGAACCTGTCCAGCATCCGTTCGTCGAAAGAGAATCTCGCGGGCGGGGGCACGGCTTCCGGGCCGGTCTCCTTCATGCGCGGCTACGACGCGTTCGCCGGCGTGATCAAAAGCGGCGGCAAGACGCGCCGGGCCGCGAAGATGGTCATCTTAAACACGGATCATCCGGACATTGAAGAGTTCATCACCAGCAAGTCGGAAGAGGAGCGGAAGGCCTGGGCTCTGATCGACGCGGGCTACAACGGCGGCTTCAACGTCAAGGGCGGCGCCTACGATTCCGTCTTCTTTCAGAACGCCAACCATTCTGTTCGCGCCACCGATGCGTTCATGCGCGCTGTGGTGGAGGACAAGGAGTGGTCGACGCACTACGTGCGCGACGGAGCGGTCGCTGAAACCAAGCGGGCGCGCGGTCTCATGGCCATGATGGCGGAATCTGCCTGGCAGTGCGGCGATCCGGGGATGCAGTTCGACACCACGATCAACGACTGGCACACCTGCCCCAACACCGCCCGGATCAACGCCTCCAATCCCTGCTCCGAATACATGTTCCTCGACGACACCGCGTGCAACCTGTCTTCGCTCAATCTCATGAAGTTTGTCCGCGAGGACGGGGAGTTCGATCCCGCGTCGTTCCGCGCCGCCTGCCGGACTCTGATCACGGCCCAGGAGATCCTGGTCGACAACGCGAGCTACCCGACCCCGGCGATCGAACGCAATTCTCACGACTACCGTCCGCTGGGTTTGGGGTATGAGAACCTCGGCGTGCTCCTGATGGATCGAGGCCTGGCCTACGACTCCGATGCCGGACGGGCGTACGCCGCCGCGGTCACCGCACTGATGCACGGCGAGGCCTACGCCCAAAGCGCCCGCGTCGCCGCGTCGATGGGGACGTTCAACGGATACGCGAAGAACGCCGAGCCGATGCTTCGAATCATCGAAAAGCACCGCCAGCACGCGCACATGCTCGATGCGTCGATCGTCCCGCGCCCGCTGATGCGCGAGGCGCTCGACGTGTGGGACGAGGCCTACACCCTTGGGGCTCAACACGGATATCGCAACTCTCAGGTCACGGTTCTAGCACCCACCGGCACCATCGGTTTCATGATGGATTGCGACACCACGGGCATCGAGCCCGACATCGCTCTGGTGAAGTACAAGAAGCTCGTCGGCGGCGGGATGATCAAGATTGTCAACCAGTCGGTTCCGGTGGTGCTCCGCAGGCTCGGGTACAGCGCCGCCCAGGTTCAGGACATCCTGAAGTACGTCGACGAGAAGGAGATGATCGAGGGCGCGCCGCACCTCAAGGACGAGCACCTCGAAGTTTTCGACTGCGCTTTTCCCCCCGCCAACGGCAAGCGGTCGATTGACTACATGGGCCACATCAAGATGATGGCCGCGGTTCAGCCCTTCCTCTCGGGAGCGATCAGCAAGACCGTGAACATGCCGACCGACTCGACACCCGGGGAAATCGCCAAGGCCTACATTGAGTCGTGGCGACTCGGCCTCAAGGCGGTCGCAGTTTATCGCGACGGCTGCAAGCGGTCTCAGCCCCTGTCTACATCGATGCCCGCCTCGATGGAGGCGAAGGCCGCCAATACGCAGGTGGTCGCGGTTCCGGGAATCGGGGTGGTCGAAGGCCGCCCGATCCGCCGCAAGCTGCCGGACGAACGTCAAGCCATCACCCACAAGTTCGCCATCGCCGGGCATGAGGGTTACATCACGGTCGGCATGTACGAAGACGGCAAGCCCGGCGAGGTGTTTCTGGTCATGGCCAAGGAAGGCTCGACGGTTTCCGGACTGATGGACGGCTTTGCCACCTCGCTGTCTCTGGCCCTGCAGTACGGCGTTCCGCTTGAAGCGATTGTCGATAAGTTCTCGCACACTCGCTATGAGCCTTCGGGTTTCACCAAGAACCCGGACATCGGCTATGCCAAGTCGATCACCGACTACATCGCGCGCTGGCTGGCGGTTAAGTTTCTCGGCCGCACCCGCGAGGATTCCGGCGAGCCCGCCCTGAATCCTTCCACCACGCCGGAAACGTCGCGGCCCGCCCCAGGCTTTCTCGGTCAGGGGATGGTGGCGTTCAAGGTTCAGGCGGATGCGCCGCCTTGTCATGAATGCGGTTCGCTCATGGTCCGCAATGGCGCCTGCTATCGCTGCGGCAATTGCGGGGCCACGAGCGGGTGTTCCTAGGAAGGCCCATCAGCAAGGGCGAGAGCGGACGAAAGATCTCAGGAGACCAATCAGATGGAAGAACTTCAAGAGCGCGTGACACGGATGCTGGAAACGCTCACGTTTGAGCAACTCGAAATGGTGATCAAGTACGCGGAGAACCTCAACCGCAACGCGGGGCAGGTCTTCGACAACGACCTTGTCGTGCTGCTCGAGGACGAGATTTCCGCCGCCTGAAGCAGACCTCGTACCCGAGACAGGTGCTGGAGAGCTCCAAGGAACAAGCCTTGGGGCTTTTTCGTTAGGGCGGGAGACGGTAGCGCGGTTTTTGCCTCGAACCGTGATTAGATCCTGATTCCCATGACCGAGATTCTGGTCGAATTCCAAGCCCTCACCGTGCGCTACGGGTCCCGTGTGGCCTTGGATGCGGCCTCCGGCCGGTTCGCCCGGGGCGCCACTGGTCTTCTAGGTCCAAACGGCGCCGGGAAGACCACGCTGCTGAAAGCCCTGCTTGGTTTTCTTAGGCCTTCGTCCGGACGCATTGAAGCCTTCGGTCTTTCTCCGCAGACTTCGCCCCTCGAGGTGCGACGTCGCATCGGTTACATGCCCGAGGTCGACGCCTATCTTCCCGATCTCACTGCGGTTCAGACGGTGGCATTTGCCGGTGAATTGTCCGGCCTCCCCCAGAGTGAATCCATGCGCCGGGCTCACGAAGTCCTCCATTTCGTCGGCCTGGGCGAGGAGCGATACCGCAAGGTCGAGACCTACTCGACGGGCATGAAGCAGAAGGCGAAGCTTGCGACCGCCCTTGTCCATGATCCGGAGATCGTGCTTCTCGATGAGCCCACCAACGGCCTGGATCCGGCCGGACGTGAGGAGATGCTTCAGCTCATCGGCGACATCGTCACGCTCCGAGGCCTTTCGGTGGTGCTTTGTTCACACCTTCTACGGGACGTCGAACGGGTGTGCGAGAGCATCCTCGTGATCTCGGGCGGCGCCATCAGGACGGAGGGGCGCGTCGAGGACCTCAAGAAGCTCGATCGCGACTGGTACGTGGTCCGAGTCAAAGGCGAGAGCGACGACTTCGTAGCCGAAGTGAGGAACCGAGGCGGCGAAGCGCAGTCCGGCCCGGATGCCTGGCGCGTGGCTCTTCCCGCGGGGGCTTCCGTTGCGTGGATCTTTGAGGTCGCGACGGCAAGCGCCACCCAGATTCGACACCTCAGGAAGGCCGAGGACACGCTCGAAGACATTTTCCTTCGGGCCACGAGCCACGCCGCATGAGTTCCACCCAGATCTACGAGCAGAACTACCGGCGGCTTGACGCCTCCATACCTCTGCGCAAGCGGCGGTGGATTCCGATCGCGCGCGAGGGCCTGAAGGCGCTCTTCGGACTTCGCGCTTTCCTGGGTCTGATCGCGATTGCCTGGCTTCCCGTCTTCATTCGACTGGTTCAGGTCTATTTCACGACCCGATTCCCTGAGGCCCGTCGCATCGTCCCGGTGGACGACAAGCTTTTCTGCGACTTTCTCGGACAGCAGATGCCATGGATTCTCCTGATGTCGGCCTTCGCAGGCGCCGGTCTCGTCGCCAACGACATGCGCACCGGCGGTCTGCTCCTCTATCTGTCGAGGCCTCTCACGCTCAGCGACTACATCCTGGGAAAGGTCATGATTCTTTTTGCTTCACTCTCCCTGGTCACGCTGGTGCCCGGTCTGGTGCTCTTCTTCGGCGCCCGATCCCTGGCTCCCGATGTCCTCGGCGATGCCTCCCACCTGCTGCTCGTTCCGAAGATCATCGCGTTCGCCCTGGTCCTGGTGCTTCCCACCACGGGTCTCGTGCTGGTGATGTCGGCCCTCGCTCGGAACGCCCGCTTTGCCGGGCTTGGTTTCTTCTTTGTTTTTGTCGGCAGCACGGTGGCCCAGGCTATCGCCTGGCGGGCCACCCGGAACCCATATTCCGGCCTCATTTCGATTCAGGCGGCCATGCGCCGGGTGGGCGAGGCGATCTTCGCGGTGAAGCCCTCTCGGATGACCGCCGATTTGCCGCCGGAATGGGCGTTCGCGGTTCTGGCTGCGCTCTTCCTTTCCTGCCTGTTCGTTCTGAAGACCCGCGTCCGCGCGGTGGAGATCGTCAAGTGAGCGCGCGGGTGGTCTTCAAGAAGGCGTCGCGGTGGTACGGCCCCGTGATGGCCCTCAACGATGTGAGCTTCGAACTGGGTCCCGGAGTCCTGGGTCTTTTGGGGCCGAATGGCGCCGGAAAAAGCTCGCTCCTGAAGCTCGCGAGCGGGCAGCTCCGTCCGAGCCAGGGCACGGTCGAGCTTCTGGGTCGGCCGGCGTTCGGCTCGCCTGAGGTGTTTCATTCGGTCGGGTTGTGCTCCGATACCGACGCTTTTTTTGAAGACTTCACCGGCCTCCAGTTTGTGACCGCACTTCTCTCCTTGAACGGCTTTGGCCAAACCGAGGCCGGGAAACTGGCGACGGCGGCGATCGAGACGGTGGACCTCAAGGACGCGATGCACCGCAAAGTGGGCGGCTACAGCAAGGGCATGCGCCAGAGGATCAAGCTGGCCCAGTCGCTCGCCCATAACCCCCAGGTCCTGTTTCTCGATGAGCCGCTTACCGGCATGGACCCTCAGAACCGAAAGCGCATCTCCGATCTGATGAAGCGTCTGGGTGATGAGGGCAGGACGGTTCTGGTTTCGACTCACATCCTTCACGAGCTGGAACAGGTCACCCGGCGGGTTCTTCTGATCCACAACGGCCGCGTTCTCGCCGAGGGTGACCTCGGAGAAATCCGCGACCTGCTGGACCGTCACCCCCGATCGGTGCGCATCAAAGCCAAGGACTCGCGCGGCCTGGCCCGGGAGCTCGTGACCCTGCCCGATCTGGTGTCCCTGAATCTCGAGGATACGACCGGCCACCTGCTGGCCGAGATCAGAAAGCCAGACGCCTTCTTCTCGAAGGTGCAGGATCTCTCAGCGACCTTTGGCGTGGAGGAGATGTGGGTGACCGATGAGAATCTCGAAGCCGTCTTCTCGTATCTGGTGAGCAAGTGACGACCGAAGCGCCCTTTACTTCGACCCGCCCGGTCTGGAGCGCCGCGAAAGACGTGTTTCTCATCTCCATCGAGCGGATGCTGCCCCGGCCCCGCAGCTTCTGGCTGTTCCTCCTCCTGGCACTTCCCGTGTTCTTGGGGGCGATTCTGAGGATCTACCCCCAAAAGGGACTTCCTCTGACCGGTTTCGAGCTTTACGGGATCGTGGTCGCTCTCTTCTTCGTCCGCAATCTTCTGCCCCTGGTGGCGTTGCTCTTTGGCTCCGCCCTGATCTCGGACGCAGTCGATTCCAAGACCCTGACATACTTTCTGACCCGGCCCATCTCACGGCTGTCGATCTTCCTGGGCGAGTTTTTCGCCTACCTTGTCACCGTTTTGACCCTGACCTTGCCTTGTGTGGTTCTTACCTACCTGGTCCTCTGCGTGGGCACGCCCCAGGGAGTGGGTTTCGGGGCGAAGGATCTGGTTCAGGACCTCGGCGCGTGCGCTCTCACTCTGTTCACCTACGGCGCGGTCTTCGCCCTGCTCGGGGTGAGCCTGAAGCGCCCTCTCCTTCCCGGACTGCTGTTACTCTTCATGTGGGAAGGGTTCGTCGCCAATTTCCCGGGAGACGCTCCGAACTACACCCTCACCGCCTACGCCCGCTCCTTGATTCGCCACCGCCCCGCGGAGGAAGGTCTGGCCGAACTCTTCTCAAAGTTCTTCGGCGTGGGAGAGTCCGTTCTAGTGCTTGGGATCGTTGGGGTTGTGTCTCTGGCCCTGGCCACATGGATCTTTTCGAGACGCGAGTACGTTATCTCTTCGTAGGTGCATGGGAGTTTGTCCCGCAGGCTTGCCCGTGCCAGAGTAGATGCGTTCTTTCCAGGGAGTTCAACAGCATGAACCGTTCTCGCCGACTCATCGTCACCGCCGCCGCCATATCCGCGCTGGGCATAGGCTTCTCCTTCTCTTCGCGCATCACGGGCACGGCCCGGGCCGCGGTGGGGCCCATCCCGGCCGAAGCGCTGGCTCTTCCGGCCGATAGCGCCATGGTCATGGGCTTCGACGTTCGAG
This sequence comes from Vicinamibacteria bacterium, assembly GCA_031364765.1. Lineage (GTDB taxonomy): Bacteria > Acidobacteriota > Vicinamibacteria > Fen-336 > JAGNNV01 > JAGNNV01. The sequence continues at coordinate 3,621 of JANLWV010000137.1, read as the reverse complement.
CGTTGACCAGTTCGCATTTCTACGCAAAGTTTGGGGGCGAAGGCGAACCGGGCCGCGTGGAGGCTCTGGCCGAGATTGAGCGGAAAACCGGCTTGAACCCCGAGCGGGACATCGACTCGGTGGTCGTCGCCATACGCGCGAACGCTCAGGAAGCCGCCTCTCTGCTGTTCGTGACCGGAAGGTTCGATGCTGCGCGACTCGAAGCCTCGATTCCCGCCGGGGGCAAGGCTTCAAAGGACCGTCGCGACGGCGTCACCATCTATCGCGAGGCCACCGGCAGATCGAACGGTGCGGTGGCCCTCCTGGATGCCGGCGTTCTGGTGGCTGGGGATGCGACGTCTGTCGAGACCTTCCTCGCGAATCGCGGCACCGGTCATGGCATCCGCGACAGCCGGGAACTGGTCGCCATGCTTGAGACCATCGAACCCGGGTCGACCTTCTGGGCGGTGGGGGGACCCTCGGTCCTCTCCCGTATGACTTCAGGGGTGGGAGGCCCGGCCGCCAACCTTCCGAGCGTCAAGCAGGTGGTGGCCTACGGTCACCTCGATCCTGAAGTGGGGATGACGGCAACCGCCGAGGCCACCGACGCGAAATCGGCGGCCAAGATCGCCGACGTGGTTCGCGGCTTCTCGGCGATGCTCTCGCTACAGGCTGGTCAGAAGGCCGAATTGGCCCAGATCGCCGATTCGATTTCGGTCGCCACCGAAGACGACAAGGTGCATGTGAAGGCGACGATCACCCACGAACTGATCGCGTCTTTGAAGAAGTCCATGGGCCCGGCCGCGCACACCCGCGTTCGCAAGGCTGTCGACGAGATCGAGCACGAGATCCAGCACTAAAGTAACTCCAGGCGACGTGCCGGGGTTGATGGCTCAAGGCGAGAGGCTTGACGCGCGCGTGGCCCGCGCCTTCGGGCTTTCGAGAAGGAAGGCCCAGGACGCGATTGGAGCGGGCCAGGTTGACGTCGGTCAGAACAAGATTCGAGACGCCGGCCATCGAGTGGATCCTTCTCAACTTGTCCATTACGACCAGAACCGCAGGCGCGAGGAAGTCCTTCGTCTCTCTCTTCCTGCCGCCTATCAGGACGAACACCTCGTGGTCGTGGACAAGCCGGCTGGCCTGCTGAGCGTTCCCACCGATGGCGGAGCGAACGACGACAGTGTGCTGAGCCGGTTGCGGGCGGATCTCAGGAGAGTTCGCGGAGCCCGGGCATATGTGGGCGCGCTGCACCGGCTGGATCGAGGCACCTCGGGTTTGGTTGCGGTGGCGCTGTCCCGCGAATGCCACGCCGCTGGACGCGCCGCGTTCCGAGATCACGCGTTCCTGCGTCGCTACCTTGCGCTCGTTGAGGGCGTTCCCAAAACCGCCTCGGGCGCCATCGATCTTCCCATCGCCGACGAGTACGAATCCGGCCAGAGGCACATCGCGAGAGACGACCACGAACCATCGCGACCCGCGGTCACGTACTACAAAGTGAAGGAGCGCTTTCCCAGGGCCGCTCTTCTCGCGGTTGAACTGGACACCGGCCGACAGCATCAGATCCGCCTTCACTTGCGAGCCATCGGCCATCCCATTATTGGCGATGGCGTCTACGGCAGCGCGAAGCGGCCGACCTACAGCCGGCCGTTTCTTCATGCCTGCAAGCTCGCCTTTCCCCATCCCCTTTCCGGTCACCCGATTGATTGTGAAGGCGAGCCGCCTCCCGATTTCATCGAGGCACTGAGAAAACTGCGGAGCCGACTCGCGCGCCGCTGAACGCGGCCGCCGGATCAGGGCCGCTCGAGAATTCTGAGCTCGGGGAGATTCCAGCCGGCGACGCTGGTGCCCCCGGGTTGAGGCAGCAGGCTCACCCCGCGTACCGGATCTCCGCTCAGAACGAAACCGATGTTTCCAACTCGCGGATCCTTCAGCAATCCGTCCACGAGTTGAACGAGATGCGACCCGTCCCACCGAGCCACTTCAACCCACTGTCGGTCATCACGCAGAACGGCCAGGCGAAATCGCGTCGGCCACGCGCTCTCGTGCCGAAGCAGGATCTCCACCCCCACGACCGCGATCGACTCGTCGAATCGAGCTTCGATGAATTCGTCGCCCCGCAGGGGGCGGTCGAGGACATAACTCGTATCCAGACGGCCGTCGAACGCTTTCGTCGCATCGCCCTCTTTCGTGCGAAGGCGCAATCTCGTCGCAGCTACAGACGTTCCCTGGGGGCGCGGTGCGGGAGCGACCTGGACCGGCTGATCGAAACGGTAAACACGCTCTCCCGCTTCAGACAGGGAACCGGCCGCCCAGGGCCCGAAGCGTGCTTCCCGCACGATGCGACCAGAGCGCTCGGCGACCTGGGAGTTCGCAACGACATCCAGCTGGGCCTCCGCTACTCCGTCCGCGAAACGTCGCTCACGGTCCGGGGGACCGAAATTGAAAATCTGATTGCGGAGATCGGCAGCGATGTCCCGTCCTTCATGGACGATGGCTCGATGCACCCCGATCCTGGCGAGAACGGTCAGGCAGGCTTCCGAAGGGAACTCCAGAAGAGCCCGGCGAATCACCTTCGACAGCAACGTGGGATAGGCGGTGTAGCCGAGAGGTTCTCGCTGCCGGTGGTACGTGGCGAAGTACATCTCCGTTGTCTCCTGTCGAATCAGAGCTTCGCCCCGGACGGGGAGTTCGGCGACCGGCTCAGGCGGTTGTGAAGCCAGCCATCGGTAGACGGCAGGCAACTCCGATGGCCTTGGAATCTCGGTGGAGGTCGTGACCGGTGACAGGTGTTCGAAAACCGCGGCCGCGCCAAGCACAAGAGCCAAACCAGAACGCCCGCGGCTGGCCAGTCGCTCGAGAGTCACGGCGCCGAGGAGGCCCACGCCGAGCATGACGAACAGACCCAGGCGTTCTGGAATGCGAACCAGGTTGAATCCCGGCACAAAGTCGTACAGCAACCCGTAAGGTCCAGGGCCCAGATCCCTTCCCGCAATGGACAACCGATCGCCGAGGGAAAGGAACACGAGCACCGCAACAAGGGCGGTCGTGGCGAAGACCCACGCGCGGTGTTTCGCGACGTGCTCCGATCTTCGGAGAGCGAGCAGCAGACCGAGAAGGGCGAGCCCCATGGCCACGAGCCCGACGAAGTGGGGGCCCTGCTGCTGCAAACGCGCCGGGGGACCCATGGAACCCCACACCCAATTAGTAGGAGAGGTTGAGAAGTAGTGGAGCAGGTCGATGCCCCGCGGCCTGGACCTCACGAGCTCAAGGCCTGAGATGGTCCTGAGGTACGGGACGAGAATGGGAAGGAAGAGGATCACCGCGGCCATGCCTGGAATCACCAGACCGGCAAGCCGGGCCATGACAAGGCGTGGCCGGACCATAGCAAAGGCGAGGATGAGGAGCGACGAAAGCAACGCACCGTACAGCAGGTGATAGTTCGCCGAATAGCCCTGAAGCAGCAGGAACAACGCGAATCGCCACCGATCGCGGTTATCGCCGGTTCGAAGCCACTGGACGAGAGCGCCAAGGGCGAAGGCGACAAAGCCGTGGCTCACGATGTTGAGCCTCGGGGCCTCGTTGATCGCGTAGGTATGGAACGCAAAAAGCGCCCCGGCGAAACCGGAAGGGATTCGCCCCAGA
>JANLWV010000129.1:0-8063 GCA_031364765.1 Vicinamibacteria bacterium | reverse complement strand
CGAGGCGATCGGCCAGGACCTCGCGAAAGGGCGCAAGCCGTGCGCGGTTGTGGCCACCACCGGAACGACCACCACCACCGCCCTCGATCCGATAGCCGCGATCGCGGAGATCGCGCGCCCGCACGGCCTGTGGGTGCACGTGGATGCCGCCATGGCCGGCTCGGCCATGATCCTTCCGGAGTGCCGATCGCTATGGCAGGGGATTGAGGACGCCGACTCCCTCGTCCTCAATCCGCACAAGTGGCTGGGCGTCGCGTTCGATTGCTCGGTGTATTACGTCCGCGATGCCGAGCATCTGGTACGGGTGATGAGCACGAATCCGAGTTACCTGCGGAGCGCGGTTGACGAGCGGGTCAAGAACCTCCGCGACTGGGGGATTCCGCTCGGACGCAGATTCAGGGCGCTCAAGCTGTGGTTCCTGATCCGCGAACAGGGGGTCAGCGGCCTGCAGGCCCGGCTCCGTCGCGACATGGCGAATGCGCAATGGTTGAAGAGCGCGGTCGAATCGACACCGCACTGGCGGGTGCTGGCCCCGGTTCCGCTTCAGACCGTTTGCGTGCGACACGAGCCGCCGGGAGTTCTGGGCGAGGCGCTCGATGGTCACACCCTGGCCTGGGCGGAAGCGCTCAACCGTTCGGGCGAGGCTTATCTGACTCCCGCGACACTCGACGGCCGATGGATGGTGCGCGTCAGCATCGGCGCGCTTCTGACGGAGCGCGAGGATGTTGCCGCCCTCTGGTCAGCGATGAAGAAGCTATCGTCACCCTGAGACGATGGCCCTTCCCATTTCATTCGACGACGTTCTGGATGCGCGGGCGCGGCTTCGCCCGCATCTCCAGCCCTCGCCCCTGAGGTCCTACTCGCTTCTCGATCAGGCGGTTGGTTCGGGAATCACCGTTCTGGTCAAGCACGAGAACCTCCAGCCGACCGGCGCCTTCAAGGTCCGAAACGGCTTGAATGCGATCCTAGCCCTTGACCAGACCGCGCGGCGTCGCGGCGTGGTCGCGGCGAGCACCGGCAATCACGGTCAGGGCCTGGCCTTTGCGGGCAGAAAACTCGGCGTGCCGGTCACCATCTGCGTGCCCGAGGGAAACAATCCCGACAAGAATGCGGCGATTCGCGGTTTCGGCGCCAGGCTCATTGAAGGTGGCGCCGACTATTCGGCGGCGACGCTCGTGGCGGATCGGCTGTGCGCGGCCGAAGGCCTGACCCTCCTGCACAGTACGGAGAACGTGTCGGTGGTGGCCGGCGCCGCGACGGTCACGCTAGAGATCCTTCATCAGGACCCGGATGTCGACATTCTGGTGGTCGCGATCGGCGGAGGGTCCCAGGCGGTGGGGGCGCTCGCCGCCGCGGAGGGGCTGGGCCGCGGGCTGCGCGTGATCGGTGTTCAGGCGGAGGGGGCATCGGCGGCTTACGACTCGTGGAAGGCGAAGCGCCGGATCACCAACGATCGGGCCCAGACGTTTGCCGAGGGCGTAGCCACGAGGACCACGTACGACCTCACCTTTCCGGCCCTGGTCGAGGGCCTCGACGGCTTCGTCACGGTGAGCGACGCCGAGATCGCAGACGCGATGCGACTCGCCCTGCGGACCACGCACACCCTGGTCGAGCCCGCCGGTGTCGTCGGACTGGCTGGCCTGCGCAACCTCGCCCCGTCGTTTCCCGGCTGTCGGGTGGCCGTTATTTTTTCGGGAGCCAATGTGGACGAAACCACGCTCAAGCGAGTCCTCGACGGCGAGATCTAGCCATCCATCCGCTCGAGCGAGGCGCTCGGGGTACAGTACCCGACTCAACCCAATCGAAAAGGAGATCTCCGATGGCAGTTTCAAAGGCGAGCGCTAGTTGGAAAGGCACACTCAAAGAGGGTGCGGGGACGATGAAGGGCGGGTCGGGACATTTCGATGCGCCCTTCACCTTTCTCTCCCGGTTCGAGGGGGCGGCGACCGGCACCAATCCCGAGGAGTTGATCGGCGCAGCCCAGGCCGGCTGCTTCTCCATGTTTCTCGCGGCCCAGCTCACCACCGCGGGCTATCCGCCGACCAGCATCGAGACATCCGCGACCGTCCACCTCGGCGCGGGTCCGACCATCACCAAGATCGAGCTCGAGACCGTGGCCGACGTTCCGGGAGTGAGCGCCGAACTTTTCAACGAGAAAGTCGACTTTTCGAAGAAGAACTGCCCGATCTCAAAGGCGCTGGCGAGCGTTCCCGAGACCACCTTCAACGCGAAGCTCAAGTAGCCCTCACCGAACGGGCGAGCGCGGCTTCATGGGGAGGGGAGCCTCGGCTTGGAGCACCGCTTCCGGCTGAACCGTGACGTGCTCGATCCCGTGCTCCTTGGCCACCCGCTGTGAGACCGCGCGTGCGACGCCCGTCCCGTGGCCCTGGCCGTCCAGAACGACGTGGACGGTCACCACCGGGAAACCATCCGAGATCGTCCAGATGTGCAGGTCGTGCAGATCGCGCACGCCGGCGGTGCTCCGGATGGTGGCTTCGATGGCCGCAGCGGAGACTCCGGACGGCGCCTGCTCCATCAGGACGGCGGCCGACTCCCTCATCAGTTTCCACGCTCCCCAGAGAATCAGAATCGAAATGCCGATGGACGCGATCGCGTCGGCCTGGGGGAGGTTGAATTTCAATACGGCGACCGAAGCCACGATGGCCGCGACCGAACCGGCCGCGTCCGCCATCACGTGGGCCAGGGCGGCCCGGACATTGATGGAGGCGTGGGCTTCGCGCATGAGGGCCACACCGGAGGCGATGTTCACGAAGAGGCCCAACACCGCGGTGGCGAGCATCCAGTCTCCGCGGATCTCGCGCGACGTCTGGAGGCGGTTGAGCGCTTCGATGACTATGCCGATGGAGGCGGTGAAGAGAGCCCCGCCGCTGATGGCCGCGGCCAGAACCTCGGCCCGGCGGTAACCGAAGGTATGGGAAGCGGAGCGCGGGCGGGCCCCGAGGCGCTGTGCGAAAACGGCGAGGGCCAGGGCGCCTGAGTCGACGAGCATGTGGGCCGCGTCGGACAGGAGGGCCAGCGACCCGGAGGCGATGCCGACGAGCGCCTCGACAAACGCGAAACCCAGAGTCAGCGCGAGGGCGCGAGTGAGAGCTCCGCCCGAGGCATGGGAATGGGCATGCGCGTGAGCGTGACCGTGACCGTTCGCGTCCTCCGGCTGGTGATCGTGCGTCATGTTGAAAACTGAAAGCCTAAGCGCAAACCTCGGCCGGGGATGACCACCGCGAAGATCCGGCGGCCACGTTCACTTCTCCTTCGCCGGGCCTTGCTCGGATGGGTCAGCGCTGCTCCGCGACGATCTTGAAATCAATGCGAATACCGTTTGCGACCTTGACCGCGCCCCCGCCTGCGCTGACCGGCTTCATCCCAAACTGGTCGTGGCGCAGCGTGGTTTGACCGGTGGCGGTGAGCGCGCCCCCGTCGAGTGTGACCTTGACCGCAACCGTGATCTCCCGGGTCACGCCGTGCAGGCTCAGCTCTCCCACGATGTTCAGGTCGTAACTGCCGGGAGAGAGGGAGCGGCCGGCGATCGTTTTCGACCTGAAGCGAATTTCGGGGAAGCGTATGGTGTCGAGTACCTCCGGGCCGCGCATAACCTCCTCCACCTTGGGCGCGTCGCCGCTGGGCTCGCCGTCCGGCGCCACGCGCAGGCGGGCACTGGCGAAGGTGAGGTCGACGCTCGACCCCGGCAGGTTCGCGGGATCGGCGGTCACCGTCCCCGAGACCGGCGCTTCCACCTCGTGCCGATGTCCGGCGAAGGAAAGCAGCCCGCTCTTTCCCACGTGGACCTGCACGGAACTCTTCGATTCGACGACGGCGTAGGCGGCGCCGGTTGCCGAGGCCGGGGCGGCGGATACCAGGAGGAGGCCGCTCAGTGCGACGAAAGTGCGCATGGCGCAGGCTACACCCGTGTACGACAACCGGTCATGTCCACGCGAACCGGGCGACCCGCGCGAGGAACATGCCGCGGCGACATTCAAGATCGTGAAATAAAGGACGCGCGACGGCGGGAGAAGGGGAGCGGTCAGCGCGGAGGATCGAGAACTTTTCGTTCTCGGATTCGTCTATCCCGGTAACCATCCGCCCTGATCCGTTCCGCGAAGATTGACATCGAGGACCTGCCATGAATGTCGAGACACTCGCCGCAGAACCTTCGCATCTCACTCCGCATCCTCGCCACGCTGGCCTTGGGGATCTGCGCGGCGATCACCATGTTCACCATGGTGAATGCCACCCTGTTCACCGTGATGAACGTGACGTTCGTTCAAACCGCTCCGCGGTCCGCCCGACAAAAAATATTCTCACGATTCGAGGCGTCCAACGATTTGTGGCGATCATGGTTCTCCTCACGCTCTTCGCCGGCGAGGTGGCGCTGGCCGAGGCGACGGCCGGGCCGTCGTGGACGCGGACGCATATGCGACCTCTCAGCTCCGCCGCCATCGCGCTGCTGGCGGACGCCACCGAGCGTTCCTCGATCGTCACGACCCTGCTGAAGGAGCTGGAGCAGACCGATATCGTCGTCTACCTCACGGATGCGATGCCCTGGGCGGCCAGGGGGTCGGCCTCCTACCTGGTGTTCCTGTCGCGCGACGCGAGTGCTCGTTATCTGCTGGTTCGGATCGACCGCTGGCGAGTGTCGCTGCCCGAGCGCATCGTCTTGCTCGGCCACGAACTCCAGCACGCTCTCGAAGTCGCGGCTGCGCCCGAGGTGAAGGATGCCGACGGACTGGCGCAGCTGTACCGGCGCATCGGGTGGGAGGCCCAGAAGGACCGCTTCGAAAGCGCAGGCGCAAAAGCCGTCAGCGACCGCGTCAGGAAGCAACTGGCCCAACGCAATCAGCGACCTCGTCCCGGAGACATTGCGGAGATCACGCCTTCGCCAGCCACGGTCGGTACGAAGACACCGTCGTTCTGAAGTGGTCTGATCGGTCTCGAGCGTATGTCCGCGATTGTGCCATACTGCCACGACCGCGGTTGAAACACGTCTCCGTCGTCGCGCGACGGAGAGGTCGGCGATGTCAGGCTGCCAGCATGACCCTCGGCCTCAACCTCAATAGCTGGCGAGCGAGGTCGAGAAGATGCCCAAATACATCAGTCTGTTCACCTACAGCGCCGATAGCACCAAGGCCATGGTCGGGAGACCTCAGGACCGGGCCGCGGCTGCGGCGAGGCTGGTCAAAGCCAACGGTGGCCGCCTGGAGTGCTTCTATTGGATGCTCGGCGCCCACGACGGAGTGTTCATCGCCGACTACAAGGACGCGGTCAGCGCGGCCGCGTGCTCGGCGGTGGTCGGAGGCTCGGGAGCGGTGAAACAGATCGCGACCTACCCGCTCTTCGGCAAGAACGAAATCCTCAAGATCCTCAGGAAGGCCAAGGCCGGGGCGTCGGCCTATCGCAAGCCGGGCGCCTGATCCAGGCCGGGCCGTCATGACGGCACGAGGGACTTCTGCGATCGCGCTCCTCGCGCTGAGCTTGTCCATTGCGTGTAACCCTCCACATGCGTCAGGCAACAAGGACGGCAAACCGCGCGTCGCCCTCGTTTTGAAGACACTCAACAGCCCCTTCTTCATCGAAATGCAGAAGGGCGCGGTCGACGCAGCCGTCGCTCAAGGCATCGACCTCGTGGTTCAGGCCGCCGAGCGCGAAGTGGACTCCGAGAAACAGATGCAGATCGTGGAAAACCTGATTCAGACCGGAATCAAGGTCCTGCTCATCACGCCGAGCGGCTCGCGCGAAATCGTCTCCGTCCTCGCGAAGGCGAACGCGGCGGGAATTCCTATCGTCGTCATCGACGACCGGATCGACGTGGAGGTGGCGGCTGAGGCCGGGGTCAAGACCGTTTCCTATGTGGGGTCCGACAACGTCGAGGGCGGACGTGTGGCGGGCCGCGCGCTCGTCGACATGAGCGGAGGAAAGGCGGCCGTAGCGCTCCTTGAAGGGATTCCGGGCCACGAAACGGGCGACTCGCGGCTCCGCGGATTCAAGGAGGCGATCAGGGACTCGCCCGCCATCAAGGTCGTGACGTCGCAGACTGCCAACTGGGAGCGCGATCAGGGCTTCACGGTTTTTCAGAACATGATGCAGGCCCATCCCGAGATCGACAGCGTCTTCGCCGTTAACGACATCATGGCGCTCGGCGCCATCGAAGCCATCGCCGCGGCCGGCCAAACAGGCAAGATACGGGTGATCGGTTTTGACGCCGTTGACGATGCCCGAACGGCGATCGAAGCGGGAACGATGGCGGCCTCGGTCGCCCAGCTTCCTGCTGAGATGGGCCGCATCGCAGTGGAGAGCGCGGCGAAGATCCTGAAAGGGCAGCCGGTGCCGGCTGAACAGCTGGTCCGCATCGAGTTGGTCAAGAAGGCCGCTGCGGCGAAGTAGCATTCCGCTCATGGCTCAGCTTGTGGTTCGGAAATTAGGATGAGCCAGAATTGGTGAGTGAAACTGGTCATCCCTGATCCCGCCTTCGAATGGAAGGCGGTGCGCGCGTCCGGCCCCGGCGGTCAGAACGTCAATAAAGTTGCGTCGAAGGTCGAACTCCGCGTCGACCTGTCGCGCGTTCCTGGACTCGACGATGCGGCTCGAGCGCGTCTCAATGCGCTCGCGGCGTCGCGAATAGACGCCGACGGTCGCCTCCTGATCACGAGCCAGCTGACGCGAGACCAGGGGCGTAATCTCGAGGACGCAAAGGCGAAGGCGCTGGATCTCGTGGCGCAGGCCGCGATCGTTCCGAAGAAGCGCCGCCCGACGAAGCCGAGCCGCGCCGCCAAGGCGCGCCGTCTCGACGCGAAGAGGATCGACGCCAGGCGCAAGGCGAACCGCGGTCGTCCGACACACGACGACTGAAGTGTCCCGGATCCGCCTTCGCTTGCTGCCGACTGGCTCTTGACACGCCTTCACTAAACGATAATAATTCTCACGTATGAGGTACTCCCGTCAGCGAGAGGCCGTTCTCGACATCGTCCGGTCGACCTTCGAACACCCCACGGCGGATTGGGTCTACAAGACGACGCGGAAGCGGCTGCCGAAAGTCGGCCTGGGAACGGTCTATCGCAACCTGAAGGCGCTGGTGGACGAAGGACTGGTGCGCGAAGTGAGGACGCAGGACGAGGCCGTTCGTTATGACGGGAATGTGGGCGAGCACTATCACATCCGCTGCATCGCCTGCGGCCGGGTGAGCGATCTCCCGGTTTCGGTGGATCGGGGTATCGAAGCGCGGGCGCACCGGGCAACGAACTACGCCATCGTCGGCCACGCCATCGAAGTCCAGGGCGTCTGCCCGAGCTGCCAGAAACGATCCCGCTCAGAACGAGAACAATTCTCAAACAGATAACGAAGGAACCATGCGATGAACAACGACAAGCCTGAAGCGAAATGCCCGTTCAACCACTCTGTCCGCGGGGGTCCTTCAAACCGCGATTGGTGGCCGAATCAGCTGGAGATCGATGTCCTGCGCCAGCACTCCAACCGGACCACTCCACTGGGCGGGAAGTTCACCTACGCCGATGAATTCAGGAAGCTCGACTATCAGGCCCTGAAGAAGGACCTCCTGGCGTTGATGACCGACTCGCAGGACTGGTGGCCGGCCGACTTCGGCCACTACGGTCCGCAGTTCATCCGCATGGCCTGGCACAGCGCCGGCACGTACCGCACGTTCGACGGGCGGGGCGGCGGCGGTCGCGGCCAGCAGCGCTACTCGCCGTTGAACGCCTGGCCCGACAACGTCAACATCGACAAGTCGCGGCGCCTGCTCTGGCCGATCAAGCAGAAGTACGGCCAGAAGATTTCCTGGGCCGACCTCATGATCCTCACCGGCAACGTAGCGCTCGAGTCCATGGGGTTCAAGACCTTCGGCTTCGGCGGCGGCCGCGAAGACACCTGGGAAGCGGATCAGGACGTCTACTGGGGCGCCGAGAAGAAGTGGCTCGAGGACAATCGCCACAGTGGCGAGCGGGAGCTGGCGAAGCCTCTCGGCGCCGTCCAGATGGGCCTCATCTATGTGAACCCCGAGGGCCCGAACGGCAGCGGCGATCCTTTGGCGGCTG
>JANLWV010000127.1:0-1769 GCA_031364765.1 Vicinamibacteria bacterium | reverse complement strand
TGGTGGTGGCGGCCCTGGTGCTCTTTGCAGCGGCCGGCTCCGACGTGCCTAGGCCCAGAACGCCGGTCCAGCGTTTCGCCGCGTCCGTCTGAATATCGAAGAGATCCAGGATCCGGCCGACCGTGTGATCCACCAGTTCTTCGATCGACTTTGGCCGGTTGTAGAACGCTGGCACGGGCGGCGAGATCACTACTCCCATACGCGAGAGCTTCAGCATGTTCTCCAGGTGGATGTCGGTGAGCGGGGCCTCGCGCACGACCAGCACCAGGCGTCGTCGCTCTTTCAGGACCACGTCCGCCGCGCGATTCACGAGTTCGCCACTGTGGCCGTGGGCGATGTCGGCGAGGGTCTTGACGCTGCACGGGACGATCACCATGCCGAGCGTGAGGAATGACCCGCTGGAGATGGGCGCGCCCTGATCGTTGTCCTTGTACCAGTGGGTCGCGAGAGAGCGAACCTGGTCGAGCGTGTGATCGGTCTCGTGCAGCAGGGTGCGCGCTCCCCAGCGACTCAACACGAGGTGGCTCTCGACGTCGGTCTCGCGCAACGCCTCGAGAAGGCGGATGGCGTAGATCGAGCCGGTGGCGCCCGTGACACAAACGACGAGCCGTCTCGGCGTCGCCTCTTGGTTGGGCGTCACATGAATTCGGCGACGTGTTCGGTGAAGAGCCACAGACCGAAGGCCACGCTGCCCACGCCGGAGAGGTACTGGAATCCGAGGTGCAGCGTTTCGTAGCGGGCGCGCAGGGCCTGAAGCGGCAGGGTGAGGAGACCGGAGAGGAGGCTCATGCCGACCATGGTTCCGACGGCGAGAGCGGCCATGTACAGGAAGCCAGCGGTGACCGTCTTGGCCGTGGCCATCACGAGCAGGGCGAGAGCGCCGCTTCCGGCCAGACCGTGGACGAGGCCGATCGCAAACGGACGAAGGCCAAATGGGAGTGGGTGGGCGTGTTGATGAACCGATGGCCGATGCGCCTGGTGCGTATGCAGGTGGACGTGCTCCTGGCCGCCATGCTTGTGGGGATGGGCGTGCAGGCGAAAGCCCGCCCGCGCCGCGCGTATGGCGTAGAGGCCGAGGCTCACCAGCATCACCGAGACGATGATCTCCAGACGGGAGGCGGCCGTTTCGGTGATGTTGATTCGGAACAGGACGATGAGGCCGCCGACCGTGAGCAGCGAGGTGGCATGTCCCAAACCCCAGAACGAACCAATAAGAGAGGAGCGCCAAAAGCTCGGCTCAGCCGCGACGACGGTTGAAACCGCGATCACATGGTCGGGATCGAGCGCATGGCGCAGGCCAAGGACGAAGCCGAGCGCCACAGCGCTCCAAAGCAGGGTGGTCATGGGTCTCCTACGATACGGGATTCAAGACTGACGCGTGCTACCGGGTGATGCTGCGGCCGAGGGGCCTTTCCTCGCCCTCACATCCGTGGGGCGCAGGGCGTTCTCTAAGGAACGAGGCGGGGCTGGCCGCCCCGCTTTGATTAAGAGGAACCTAGCGCCCCACGGAGTTCGCCTGTGCCCGCCGGGCCGAAGGGCCGGCAGGGTAGGCGCGGCCCCTCGGCCTTCGCTCGCGTGGTCCCGCGCGCGTCTCCGCCATTCTGGAAACCGGCTCCGGGGACCTAGAGATGTAGCGGGTCCTGGGGGCGAGTGGGTCGCACGCGATCGGGGCGTTGGGCGCGAGTCGCCGCTGTCCGTTACAGACATTCGCGACCATCGAGCCGAGCAAGGAGCTACACGATTCCGAAGTTCCGTCAGCTCAGTGGCGA
>JANLWV010000096.1:0-9524 GCA_031364765.1 Vicinamibacteria bacterium | reverse complement strand
CACGACCGCCAGAGGTGCGGTATCGGACGTCGCAGCAGATTCCCTCATGAATAGTCCGGGCTAGGCGCGCGAGGCGCGGACGAGAGACTCGAACGCGCGCTGAGCGCGCTTCTGCGCGTCTTTCGAACGAAAAAGACGCGCCGAGTGGTGATAACCAAGGATGAATGCGTCGAGCTGCCAGGCGAACTGCTCGGCATCGAGGTTGGACTTGAAGTGGCCCTCCTCAACGGCAACGCGCGCGGCCTGGGCGATAACGCCGAGCCAGTCTTTCTGCGACGCGAGCAGGAGGTCGCGCAGGGGCCCGGGTTGATCATCGAGCTCGCTGGACACGGCGATGAAGAGACATCCTCCCGGAAGTTCGCTGGCCCGCGACCAGTCGAACCAGTTTTCAAAAAGGGCGCGCACCCGCGGCTCGCCGCGAGGCCGCTTCAGGGCCGGACTGATCACGAGTTCGATAAACCTGGCGATCGCCTTCCGAACTACCTCGATCTGCAGGTCTTCCTTGGAGGCGAAGTGAGCAAAGAGACCGCTCTTCGACAAACCGACCTCCTTCGCCAGTTCCCCGATGCTCAGAGCCTCGAGACCAACCTTGCTGGCGGTGGCCAGGGCAACGTCGAGAATCATGGCGCGGGTGGCGTCTCCCTTGGACATGGTGAAGAATAGCACGATCGGTCGTTCTCTTCAGACCTGCTTCAGAGGCAACGCTGGGGGCGCCGCCTTAAGTCGGTCTTGGCTGAAACCGGCGTGGCGGAAATCAGCTCGGATGGCTGAGAACGGCCCGGGCGTCTTTGGAGCCGATCACGTTCTCTACTGCCGACTTCCCGAACTCGACCCAAGCCGACGAGCCCACGCGCAAAAGGAACTTCACGCTGACCGACTTGAAGGTCGGATGGGTGAAGGCGGTCTCGGGCGCACCTTCCAACGAATAGCGAGCGTCCGAACTGATGGTCACCAGGACCTTCGCTCCCGGAGCCATGCGCTTCCGCCCTTCGGTGAGTCGGAAAGAGCCTGAACCCCACGCCTCATTCGAACCGTCGCGAAGGAATGTCGCGATGGCATCCACCGCAATCAGCGTATCGGATGAAACGTTCTCGACCTGGAAACGAACCGCCGGCGCTAAAAGGCGCTTCTCCGTGCGCGAGGGATCCAGCACCCAATAAGTCTCGACGTCGGTGACCTTCAGAAGTGTCTTCGGTTCCGGGGACCGGCAGGACGCGACGACGACAACCGCCAGGGTGACCATGGCCAGCGCGGCCGCCATCGAGGGCCGACCGTCAGAGCCGAGTGCTCGTCCAATACGCTTCTGATGTCTCATGAGGTTCTTTGTTACCATAACGCCTTCGCGCAGGCTGTGCGTGAGGGCCCCTGGGGCCAGCAAGAGCCCGTGGCGCCTCCGCGAAAAGGCTCCGGCTATGAATTTTCGAGAAGGGATTCTCACGCATGATTGAAGTCGCGGACTTAAGAAAGAGCTACGGCCGTTTCGACGCGGTCTCCGGTGTTTCGTTCGCGGTTGGGAAGGGCGAGATTCTGGGCTTTTTGGGCCCGAACGGCGCGGGAAAGACCACCACGATGCGCATCCTGACCGGCTTTGTGACCGCCACCTCGGGCCGGGTGACGGTCGCCGGGTATGACGTCTTCAAGTCGCCCATCGAGGCGAAACGAAGCGTCGGGTATCTCCCGGAGTTGCCGCCCGTCTATCCCGACCTCGACGTCATGTCCTTCCTCGATTTCTGCGCGCGCATCAAGGGAGTCAAGTCCGCCGATCGAAAGTCGCGAATCGATCGCGCCATCGAAAAGGCCCGTTTGGGCGATGTTCGCCGCAAACTGATCGGACGGCTTTCGAAGGGCTATAGGCAGCGGGTCGGCATCGCTCAGGCCATTCTGGCCGACCCGCCGGTGCTCATCCTGGACGAACCCACGGCCGGCCTGGATCCGCAGCAGATCATCGAAACCCGGGAGCTGATCAAGAGCCTCGGTGGCGACCACACCATCATCCTCTCCACCCACATCCTGCCCGAGGTTTCGATGACGTGCAACCGTGTCGTGATTATCAGCAAGGGCCGGGTGGTGGCCGAAGACACTCCCGAAAACCTTACCGCACGACTCTCCGGCAAGGGCGCGGTGCGCCTCGAGGTGCGGGCCGATACCCGGGAAGCCTTCGACGCGCTGCGAGAGGTCGAGGGTATCGTGACCGTGAACCCGCGGGGAATGTCTTCGGGCCACACGATCCTCGAATTGCAGGCCGAAGAGGGTAAAGACATCCGTGCCGCCGCGGCGAGGGCCATTATCGGAGCCCACATCGATCTGCTTTCGCTCTCTCAGGTCTCCCTGAGCCTGGAGGATGTCTTCCTCGAACTCACGACCAAGGACACGGCCGTGATCTCGGAAGTGGCTCCGGCGGAGCCGGCGATCTTCACGCCCATCGCGGCGATGGAGCCCAGGAACAGGGAGCCGGAAGTCGCGACGACGCCTCCCGCCCCGGCCGAGGCCGCTCAAGTTGAAAACGCCGAGCCCAAGGAGACAAATTGATGTCGACGTTCACCAACATCGGCGCGATCGTCCGGAAAGAGTGGCAACACTATTTCGGATCCCCGATCGCGTACGCCGCGCTCTTCACCTGGAACGCGCTGTTCTCGGTGTTCTTTCTCTTCGCGCTCAACTACTTCCTCGAAGCGTCGATGAATCCAGGCGGCTCGATGGGCGGACCGCCCAGACCGAACATCAATGAGTGGATCTTCCGGCCCACCTTGATGAACATGGCGGTGGTCGCTCTTTTCGTGACCCCGATGCTGACCATGCGGCTTTTCGCCGAAGAGCAGCGCCAGGGCACCTGGGAACTGCTGGCCACGTCGCCGATCACCGACTGGCAGATCGTCCTCGGCAAGTTTTTCGGGGCGGCGAGCGTCTACGCCCTCATGATCGCCACGTCCCTGCTGAATTTCGTCGCGGTGTTCGTCGCCGCGGAGCCGAAACCCGAGTGGAAGCCGGTTCTCACCGGAGCGCTGGCCCTGCTTCTGATGGGCTCGTGTTTCATCGCCCTCGGCACCTTCCTCTCAACCCTCACGCGCAACCAGATCGTGGCCGGCATCCTGTCGTTCTGCCTGTTCCTCGCCATCTGGACGCTCTCGTGGCTCGACAATCCCATGTCGTCGGACCCGGTCAAGGTCCTCGCCTACCTGGGTGTCACGGGTCATATGGAAGACATGGTGAAAGGCGTCATCGACTCGAAGGACATCGTTTTCTATCTCTCGTTCATCGGCTTTGGTCTGTTCCTCACGCAACAGTCCGTCGAGAGCCGTCGGTGGAGGGAGTAGTCCGATGAAACCAACTGATTTTCTTTCCGTGCTTGGATTCATCGTCCTCTTCGTCAACGCGTGGTTCGAGCGCACCGGCCGCACCCTGCCCCCGAGCCTCAAGGCCGAATGGCTCACCTGGGCCGGCTTCGCCTTGATCCTGATGAGCATCGCCGCGCGCCTGCCCGACCTGGTGAAAATGGCGGGCGCCCGACGGATGAAATACGGGTCGAACACCATGGTGTTTGTCGTCGTGGTGGCCGCGATTCTGGGCGGCCTCAACTGGATGGCGAACCGCTATCCCCGGCGTTTCGATGTCTCCAAGGAGAAACGCTTCTCCCTCTCTGAGCAGACCCACAAGATCCTGGGCGGCCTGCAAGGACCGGTGACGCTTACCTACGTGCAGCGGAACGCCGCTTCGTCGGCCACCGCGAAGGACGTCCTGCGCGAGTACCAGGCCGCCTCGCCCAGAGTCAAGGTCGAGTACGTCGACCCGATGAAGGAGCCGGGCAAGGCCCGGACGCTTGAAGTGGCTCAACTCCCCACCATCGTGGTCGCCCTCGGAGACCGCCGGGAGAAGATCCTGTCCGATGGCGAAGAGGAGATCACGAACGCGATCCTCAAACTGACGCGGAACGTGAAGAAGACCGTCTGTTTTGCCTCAGGCGAAGGCGAACGCGACCTCGACGACCCCTCGGAGCGAGGTTATTCGGGGGTCAAAAGCGCCCTCGGGAAGAGTCAGTACGAGATCAAAAAAGTGGTTCTGCTGCAGGAGCAGAGAGTTCCCGACGATTGCACGGTCCTGGTCGTGGCCGGCCCGCAGAAGGACCTTCTTCCCGAAGCCGCGGGCTACGTGAAGAGCTTTATCAGAGGCGGCGGCAAGGCCATGCTGATGGCCGATCCTGTCGAAAAGACGCCCTCGCCCAACTATGAGAGCGTCTTCACCGAATTCGGCGTGAAGCCGGGCGCCAACGTCGTGGTGGATGCATCCGGCGTCGGTCAGCTTTTCGGAACGGGTCCGTTCATGCCCATCGTGACCGACTACCCGTATCACGAGGTGAACAAGGATCTCAAGGGGACGATGAGCGCCTTCGACATGGCGCGCACCATGACGCCCGTGACCCCCGCTCCCGAGGGCGTGGTGGTTCAGGAACTGGCGAAAACGACAGCGCGCTCGTGGGGGGAATCGGACACCACGCTCAAGGAGCCGGTCGAGTTCTCCGACCGCGACGAGCGCGGGCCGTTGAATCTGGCGTCGGCGATCACGGTCAGGGTGGTGACGACGATGCCAGAGCCTTCGGCCACACCGGGCGCAGACTCCGCGGCGATGCCTCAAGACTCCAAAAAGGAAGGCCGCATCGTTGCCGTGGGCGACTCGGGCTTCGGTGGCAACTCCCTCCTCACCTTCCAGGCGAACCAGGACCTGTTCATGAACATGGTCGCCTGGCTCGCCCAGGACTCGGATCTCATCTCGATCCGGCCGAAGGATCCAGAGGTGCATCGGCTCAACCTCACGGTGTCGGGGCAGCGCAACGTCCTGATCTTTTCGCTCCTCCTCCTTCCCGGCTTCTTCGTGGTCTGGGGCCTCACGAACTGGTGGCGGCGACGTTCATGAACTCGTTCCGACGTACCGCCGCGGCGGTGATTGTTGCGGCCGGTCTTTTCGGCTACCTCTACTTCGTCGAGTCGAAAAAGGTCCCGAAAGATTCGGAGAGCCCGCAGGCAAAGCGTGAAAAGGTGTTCCCCGGCCTCGACAAATTGAAGGTGAAGTCGTTCACCCTCAAGAAGCGGAATGGCGAGGTCGTTCAGGCGGAGAAAAACGGCGAGGCCTGGACGCTGGTGTCGCCTCGGGAGACTTCGGCCGATTCCGGTGAAATCGGCACGCTCCTCGAAGCGCTGCAGAATCTTGAAACCGAGGAGATCGTGGCGGAGAGCGCTTCCGACTTGGCGCCCTTTGGCCTCAACGAACCCAAGGTCACGGTCTCGCTGGTGGCCGAGGGCGCGGCCAAGCCCTTCGAGTTCGAGATGGGCGACAATGTTCCCGCCGGCTCGGGCCTCTTCGCCCGAGTGCCGGGGAAGCCCCGGCTCTTCACGGTGTCGAGCACGCTGGAGAACACGCTGGGCAAAACCGCGTTCGAGCTTCGAGACCGCAACCTGGTCAAAGTGAAAAAAGACGCGATTCAATCGGTCGAAGTGGTGGAGAAGGGCCGGGTCAGCTTCAAGCTGGTCCGTGGGGCCAAGGGCGAGGACGACTGGAAGGTCGAGGCTCCGGTCGCGACCCGGGCGGCGCGCTTTGCGGTGGACAGTTTCCTCGGGCTCATCGAGAACCTGCGGATGGACAGCATCGTCACCGAGGAAGCGAAGCCCCAGGATCTGGCGAAGTACGGTCTCAGCGGAGCGCCAAGACGGGTGATCCTGAGTGTCGGCCAGGCGGAGCCGGTGACGCTCGAGATTGGGAAGAAGGCCGACGACGGGAAGTACTACGCCGGCGCGGGCTCGTCAAAACTGGTCGCGTTGATCAGCCCGGCTCTGGCCGACGACCTCGACAAGGGGCTCAAGAATATGCGGTCCACGCGTCTTCTGGATGTGGCGACTTACGAGGTCACGAGTTTCGACGTGACCTCAGCCGGGGCCACGAAGACCTTCACCAAATCCACCTCCAAGGGAAAGGACGGAATCGACCAGGTCCTTTGGAAGTCGACCGCCCCAACCAAGAACGCTCCAGAGGAGGCGGTGTCCTCCGCCATGATCGCGATCGGGGGCGTGGAGGTGGCGGAGTTCATAGACGCGCCCAGGGCT
Source organism: Vicinamibacteria bacterium (assembly GCA_031364765.1). Taxonomy (GTDB): domain Bacteria; phylum Acidobacteriota; class Vicinamibacteria; order Fen-336; family JAGNNV01; genus JAGNNV01. The sequence continues at coordinate 3,432 of JANLWV010000096.1, read as the reverse complement.
AAGGCCACCTACGGCCTTGATGCTCCTGCCTTGCGGGTGACTCTGCGGTTTGATGGCGACAAGAAAGAAGACTGGTTTGAGGTGGCGATCAAGGCCGACGCGGCCTATGCCCGACGCCGCGACGATTCGTCGGTCCTCAAACTGGACAAGGCCAAAACGGAAGCCCTCATCAAGAGCTTTGCCACTCTAGGCTCTTAGCGCGTCAACTCAAGTCTTTCAGCAGGCGATCTTCAACGTCGAACAAAGGAACTGCAGGTAAGACTTGGTCATCGCGAAGTGTTCAGCCGCGACTTCGACCAGATTCGGATTCTTCACGTCGGAAACCGTCAAGAGGGCATCAAGAATGAAGTCGGTGCGCTTGATGTCTTCGATCACCGGGTGATCGGCGACAAACCCCTTCGGCGGCCGCTTCAGGGACGCGCCGGCCTGGCGCCATCTCTGCGTCAACGCCGGGTCATGCACAATCTTTCGCCATTTCGCAGGCGACGCCGCAATCGCCATCCGCAAGGCATGAAGCGGGTCTGCTTCAGGGCGCCACATCCCCGCTCCGAGAAACATCGTGCCCGGCTGGATGTGAACGTAGAGGCCGGGGGCGTGCACGTCCTTTCCGGTGCGGTGCCGAAACTGAATCCCGAGGTTCGTTTTGTAGGGCGCCTTGTCCTTGGAGAAACGCACATCCTTGTGAACCCGCATGATCGAACCGCCCACCTTGCGATCGTCGGCCACGAACTCTCGGGAGATCCTCAGAAGTCTCGGCGCCATGGCCCGCACAAACGCGCGGGCCGGCTCACGAACGTCCGCTTCGTACCGCGCCTTGTTCGCTTCGAACCATGCTCGATCGTTGTTTTCGGCCAGCGCCTCAAGGAATCGAAGTGCGGGACCAAATCCATTGAAGTCGTTTGTCATCGGAGCCCCTCCCAGGAAATCAGTGGGCTTGACCAGCCGCTGAACAGAGTCGCTTCGACACCAGCGTACATCAACGGAGACGGCCCAGCAGACACCGCGCCAGGGATCAGTCCCCGACCGGCGTGGGCGTGGCCTTCGGTATGGCCGGCGCCGTCTTGGGGGCGGTCTTCGCGGGGCTGGTCGCGGGCTTTTTGGCGGGCGCACCCGCCTTGGTGACCGCTGGCGGAGCTAGGGGTGCGGGCTCCGAGACGATGCGCACTCTCGTGATCACCACCGGGGTGAGAGGAACGTTCGAGTGACCGCCTCTGGAGGTAGTGGGCGCCGCCACAATCTGGTCGACGACGTCCATGCCTGAGAGAACCTCCCCGAAAACCGCATAGCCCCAGCCGTCCCGGGAAATGCCGAAGTCGAGGGCCGGATTGTCCTTCACGTTGATGAAGAACTGCGAGGTCGCGCTGTGCGGGTCGTTCGTTCGAGCGAGCGCCAAAGCGCCGCGTGTGTTTAGCAAACCGTTCCGAGCCTCGTTACGAACCGGGGGCCGGGTCGGCTTCTCAACCATCCTGGCGTCCATGCCACCCCCCTGGACCATGAAACCCGGAATGACCCGATGGAACGTAGTGCCCGAATAGAAGCCGCTCTTGACGTAGTTGAGGACGTTGCGGGTGGAGAGCGGCGCCTTCGTGGCATAAAGACCGACCTGGATCGTTCCCATCGTGGTTTCGATCGCGATCACGGCGCCGTCGGGTGTGGCGTTCACCTCCGGAGCCGAGACCTGGATGGCGGATGCCACTTGGGTCGTTGTCGCCTGGGCGGCCAGAACAAACAGGGCCAGAGCGGGTGGGGTGAGCATGGATCTCGTCTCCTCGATTAATGGGGGGTTCGGTGCGACTAAAGTCTAGCCTTGGGTCAGGCCTCCGTTGTCGTTCCACTGGGCTTAGAATCCTCGTCCGGCCGGTATCAAAGATGGTTCTCTTCAACTACTCCACCAAAGAACTCACCGCAAAAATCGTCTACTACGGCGCCGGGCTGTGCGGGAAGACGACCAACCTCCAGTGGATCCACGAGCAGCTGCCCATCAAGAACAAGGGCAAGATGCTCTCCCTCGCCACCGAGGCCGACCGCACGCTGTTCTTCGACTTCCTGCCTATCGAACTCGGCACCATCCGGGGAATGAAGACGCGGGTCCAGCTTTACACCGTCCCCGGCCAGGTCTTCTATAACGCGACCCGCCGGATGGTCCTGAAGGGCGCCGATTGCGTCATCTTCGTGGCCGACTCGCAGGAGGCGATGATCGACGCGAACGTGGACGCGATGAAGAACCTGCGCGAAAACCTGGTCGCCAACGAGCTCGACGCGGATCACATCCCGCTCGTCATTCAGTACAACAAGCGTGACCTGCCGAACGCGGCTTCGCTCGCGGACTTGAACAAGGCCCTCAACACCCGAGGCGTCCCGTTTGTCGAAGCGTCGGCCAAAAGCGGAAAGGGCGTCGAAGAGACGCTGAAGGTTGCCACCCAGCTCGTGTTTAAGGTCCTCGCGAGCAAATACGGCTCCGACGGCGCCGCGTCGAGCGGCCGAAATTCTGAGGCGATTCAAAAATCGGCGCCGACCGTCAAACCCGCAGCACCCGCTCCGCCGCCGCCGCCAATGCCCGCACCCGCGCGTGTCGCGCCGCCGCTTCCGCCCCCGGCGCACGCCGCTGCGCCGAACCACCCGCCGAACTTTGCCTCAAACGATGACCTTCTCGACTCGCTCGGCGGACCGGGACCCGCACCCTCTGTGGACCTCGGCAATCCGCTGGACGCACTTTCGGCTTCGACCGGCCCCGTCGCCGTGCGTTCAAAGGCGGTGGATCCGTTCGGACCCGAGCTCTCCCTCGATTCCCTCGGCGAGGCGCCGGCCTCCGGCCCCGGCGATCCATTCGGTTCTCCCCTGGACTCCTCGTTCGCAGCACCGGCGCCGTCAAACCAGCCTTCGCCCCTCGACGATCCGTTCGGCTCGTCGCTTGAAGAGACGTCCCCTTTCGACTCGCCCCCGCCCTCGCCAGAGGGTTCAGGATCGCCCCTCGACTCGATGATGGAACTGGAGGCGGCGGGAGGATCGTCAAGCTTCACCTCGGATCCGGTCAGCGTCGAGGCGTCGGTCGATGTTCCGGCGGGCTCGCTCCGAGCGAATCCGGTGCAGGTGAGCGTTCCGATAGAACTCACAGTGTCGGGCTCGGGGCGAGACATTCTCATCCCGATCAGACTGCAGTTGAGGATCCGAATTCGATAGTCCGGAATCGTTGAATTCGGAAGCCCCATCCGCGAGCCGTGGCGGCGGCTGTCGTCACCCTTTCTTGTTTCAGCCGGAGCTAAGCAATGACCCAACGCGCAGCCTCGCGACTCTTCGCGACCCTAGGCCTCTTCCTCTTCGTCGTCACCTCCCGGTCGGAGGCGCAACTGGCGCCATTGCCTCAGGATCAGGGCGCCTCCGGACTGGGTCTGGCCCTCCGCCGGCTCCCGGTCGCCTTCAACGTCCTCTACG
>JANLWV010000079.1:0-6856 GCA_031364765.1 Vicinamibacteria bacterium | reverse complement strand
AGGAACCGGGTTCAAAAGCCATGAAGTCCGGGGAGGCTCGCGGCCTGAGGAAACACTCGCCGCGGACCGAACGTTTGACAGCGACACGGATGAAGGATTAGACACTCACCACACAGGACCACCTCGGGCGGATCCACCAGTGCTCACCATAGGAGTCTTTGAAACATGCGGCAGTTTTCTCTTCGAGCAGGGCTTGTCCTTGCTTTAGGTTGTCTTGTGGGCCTGGCCCCGAACCTGGCCCACGCTCAGGCCACGGGCTCCATCTCCGGCACCACCAAGGACGAATCGGGCGCGGTTCTCCCGGGGGTCACTATCGAAGCCACCAGCACCAGCACGAACAGCGTGCGAAGCGCCACCACCGGTCCCGACGGCTTCTACACGATTCAACTCGTGCAGCCCGGGTCCTACATCGTGAAGGCCAGTCTCTCCGGTTTCTCCACGTTCAGCCGAAGCGGCGTCAAAGTGAACGTTTCTGAAACGGCTCTGGTGAACATCTCGATGAAGGTGGGTGGTCAAAGCGAGACTGTCGAAGTGACGGGCGAGGCCCCTCTCATCGAAACCGGAAACGCCACCCTCGGCATCGTCATTGACGAAAGGAAAGTCGTCGACCTTCCGCTCAACGGCCGGAACTTCACCCAGCTCGGCACACTGATTCCCGGCGTGGTGGCTCCTCCTCCCAGCCTCGGCGGCCAGAACGGGGACGCGACTCCGGGCGGGTTCGGCAACGTGACCGGAGGCTTCAATGTCAACGGCCAGCGCAACCAGTCGAACAACTTCCTGCTGGACGGCGCCACCAACAACGACACGTTCAACACCGGTTTCGTCCTTCGCCCGCCCCCCGACGCCATTCAGGAGTTCAAGATCCTCACCCACTCCTACGGCGCTGAGTACGGCCGCAACTCGGGCTCCGTGGTGAATGTGGTGACCAAGTCGGGCTCCAACGTGTGGCGCGGCGCGGCCTGGGAGTTCAACCGCGACGAGAGGTCTCAGCTCAAATTGGACCGCCAGAAGAGGAACTTCTTCCTTCTGCCCACGCAGGCCGAGCCAAAGTACAGGCAGAACCAATTCGGCGGTTCGCTGGGCGGTCCCATCATGAAGGATAAGCTCTTCGCCTTCGCGTACTACGAGGGCCACCGAAACACGAAGGGCACCACGCAGAACCTCCTGGTTCCCACCGCGGCGCAGCGCTCGGGCAACTTCGCCGGCTCCACAATCCGCGATCCCCTCACCGGCCAGCCGTTCCCGGGCGGCGTCATCCCCGCAAATCGCATCGACCCCATCTCCGCGAAGCTGCTGAACGACTTCATGCCCCTTGCGAACTCGGGAACAAACCGGTACGTCGTCTCCCCTGAAGTCGTCGACAATCGCGACCAGGCGGGCGGCCGCCTTGACTACAAGCTTTCCGACAAACACCAGATGATCGGCCGCTTCCTGTGGAGCAGGAACAAGGCCGTCACTCCGAAAACTGTGCAACCAGCCGACTCCGTCTCCAAGGCCAAGCTATGGGATGCAATGGTTTCCGACACCTATCTGTTCAGCTCCAACAAGATCAACCAGTTGCGCCTCTCGGTCAACAAGATCGACGCTCAGCCGGCAGTGACGTCCGGGCTCACGAACTCCGCCTACGGGATCAACGTGAGGAACACGAACCCCCTCGCCGTGGGTTTGCCCTCGATCGGCATCACCGGCTTCCCTGGCCTCGGCGACGCGGCGCAGCCTTTCGTGCAGCGCAACAACGACGTCTATCAGCTCACCGACGACTTCTCGTGGCTGCATGGCAGGCACTCGATGAAGTTCGGCCTCGACGTCCGCCAGGAACACATGTTCATCGCGTTCATCAACCGTCCCAACGGCGACTACACATTCTCCGGCGCAGTGAGCGGAAATGCCCTCGCCGACTTCCTGCTCGGCTACCCCTTTCAGTTCCGCACCACCATTCAGCAAGGAGTCCAAGACGGAAAAGGCTGGACGTACTCGGGCTATGCGCAGGACGAGTTTCGCTACTCGGACCGGCTCACCTTGAACATCGGCCTCCGCTACGATCTGGCGAAGCCGTTCGTGGAGAAAGAGAACCGCATCGTCGTCATCAACCTGGACAAGAAGTCGACGGTTCAGCCCCTGGCCCCGAAAGGACTCCTCTATCCGGGCGACGAAGGCATTCCGGACGGCGGCTACAAGACGGACAAGAACAATATCGCGCCGCGCTTCGCGTTCACCTGGGATCCCAACGGCAAGGGCAAGACCAGCGTGCGCGGGGCCTGGGGCATCTTCTATGACTCGCTGGCCGGACAGGGCGACCTCTTCCAAGCCGGTGTTCTCGCTCCGCCGTTCACGCCCCTCGTGCAACTAGACGCCCTGACGGTAGCCACTCCGCTGGTGAGCTTCGCCAGCCCTCTGGGCACAGGCACGCAGGCTCCCAATCTCTTCCCTCCGGGTCTCATAATCATCGGCTGGGGTCCAACGTTCGACACCCCCTCGGCTATGCACTACAACCTGACGGTACAGCAGCAGATCGGCGACAAGCTGGGCCTCGAAGTGGGCTACGTGGGATCGAGGGGCAAAAACCTCCCGATCTTCATTGAGATCAACCCGCTGATCAACGGCGTACGGAAGTATGCGGCCTTCACGTTAGTGCGACCGACCGCTACCGCGGCCGAATCCTGGTACAACTCCCTCCAGGCTTCGCTTCGCATGCGACCCACCAAGGGGATCAATTTTCTGGCTTCCTACACCCTTGGAAATGCGAAGGACCACCTGTCCGGCCTTAACCTCGGCGAACCCACGCCGGTTCTACCTGTGACCATAGGCGACGACGCGAGTCTGCAGGCGGCTCTCGACCAGGCGAAGGGACCCGCCCTCTTCGACGTTCGACATCGGTTCGTGCTCAGCTTTGGGGTTGAACTGCCCAAACTGGCCGACAAGTCGCCGGCGATACGGGCCGTCATGGGCGGCTGGCAACTGAACGGAATCTTCCAGGCCCAGACCGGCTTCCCGTTCACCGTCTTCGACTCCGTAGGAATTAGCGCTCTCACGAATCGTCCCGACCTGACCTGCGACCCGAACGACGGCGCGCCGCACACCGTGGCCAAGTGGTTCAACACCAACTGCTTCTCACGTCGGTCGGGTGCAGCGACGTTGGGTCTGTCCTCTCAAACGCGCAACGCGGTACGGGGCCCGGGCTTCAACCGCACCGACCTTTCGATATTCAAGACCTTCGCGTTCTCCGGGAGCAAGCAGTTCCAGATCCGCATCGAAGGCTTCAATATCTTCAATCAGGAGCGGTTCAACAACCCGGTCAACACCATCACCGCCGGAAACTTCGGGCAGCTGACCAGCTCCGACGACGGACGCATCATCCAGTTCGGCGCGAAGTTCAGTTTCTAATTGAGTCTAGGGGGGCCAGACACGGACCCGGCCCCCCTAGGACCCCCGGCCTCCGCTCGGCAGCGGCGTCGTTAACGCTCAAGACGCCCGAGTGAATCGGGCGTCTCGAATGCGGAGGCGGCCGAGCTACGGCCATAGTTTCGGAGGCTTCGGGGCCGGACACGGACCTGGGACCCCCGGTCTTCGCACGACGGCGGTCGTCGTTAACGCTCAAGACGCCCGAGTGACAAACGAGCGTCAGCGACTTTGCGTTGGAGGGGTCCGCGAAGCGGAGCCATCCAAAAATCAGGCGATTCGAAAGAGGAGGCGCCGAGCTACGGCCAGACGCTCGGAGACTCCAGGGCCGGACAAGGACCGGGCCCCCCTAGCCTAGGTAAGATCCCCGCATGAAACGACGAGACTTCCTGGGTCGAGCCTCGGTCGGCGCCACCGTGCTTGGATTTCCCACCATCGTCAGATCTCAGACCACGACTCCTCGGGTCGTGTCAGGAGTTCAGGCCGGCGATGTCTCGGGGGGACACGCGGTCATCTGGGCGAGGTCGAGCCAGCCGGCGGAGATGGAGGTTGAGTGGGCGACCAATGACCGGTTTGAGAGGTCGACGATCATTGGCAACTCTTTCGCTCTTAAGAGCACCGGGCTCTGCGCGAAGGCCGACATCCACAGACTGCCAGACGGCGAAACAATTTTCTATCGCGTGAGGTTCCGCGACCTCGCAGACGCGCGCGTCATCGGCGAGCCGGTGGTGGGTCGATTCAAGACCCCGCCCGGGGACGGCCGAGATGTCAGCTTCCTCTGGGGCGCCGATACCGTGGGCCAAGGGTACGGTATCAACTCCAGCATGGGGGGCCTCAAGATCTACGATTCCATGGCCCGCGCCGGGGCCGACCTGTTCATCCACGTGGGCGACACGGTCTACGCCGACCAGCCGGTGGAGAAGGAGATGCGGGCGGGTGACGGCACGATCTTCCGCAATCTCGTAACCGAGGCGAAGTCCAAGGTGGCTGAGACGCTGGATGAGTTCCGCGGCCAGTGGGAATACAACCTGATCGACGAGAACTTCCGCAGATTCAACTCCCAGACCGCCCAGTTTGTCCTTTGGGACGATCACGAGGTTCGAAACAACTGGTACCCCGGGCAGATTCTCGACGACCCGCGCTATCGGATCGAGCCCCGGGTGGATGTTCTGGCTTCGCGGGCCCGAAGGGCTTTCTTCGAGTTCACGCCCATCCGGGGAATCGAGTCAACGTTGTCAAAGATTGATCGCATCCTGCCCTATGGCCCGCTGCTCGATGTTTTCGGGCTTGACCTGCGCAGCTATCGCGGGGCGAACGGTTCGAACCGGGAAACGAAACTGGACGCCGGCTCGACCCTGCTCGGCCCCAGTCAGCTCGCCACCCTGAAGAGGGCGTTGAGGTCCTCCCGCGCGGTGTGGAAAGTGATCGCCTCGAGTTTGCCGATTGGCCTCGTCCCACTCGCTGAACCGGGACGGCATGAAGGAGTCGCGAACGACGATCCTGGCGGGCCCAGCGGCCGCGAGCTGGAGATCGCCGATCTGCTCTCCTTCGTCAAGCGGGAGCGGGTCTTAAACGTCGTCTGGATCACCGGCGATCTGCACTACGCCGCGGCGCACCGCTACTCGCCGGAAGACGCCTCGTTCACCGATTTCAATCCCTTCTGGGAGTTTGTGGCTGGCCCCCTGCACGCGGGCACTTTCGGTCCAAACCACCTCGACAAGACCTTTGGGCCTTCGGTCCGCTACCTCTCCATTCCCAAAGGGATGAGACCCAATCAGCCCCCATCGGCGGGGCTTCAGTTTTTCGGCAAGGGAATCGTCGATGGGCGCACGCGCGAACTGACGGTGAGTCTCCATGACCTTTCGGGCAAGAAGCTCTGGAGCATTTCTCTGTTCGCGGTTGAAGCATGAGAAGCCATCGCGTCGCGGCCATCCCGGGTGACGGCATCGGCCCTGAAGTTCTGGAAGCGGGCCTCACCGTCATCGAGGCGCTTGAAAAGAGCGAGGGTTTCGGTCTCAACACCATCCGCTTCCCCTGGGGTTCGGAGTTCTACCTTCAGCACGGCCGCATGATGAAGGAGGGCGGTCTCGACGCGCTGCGCGGTTTCGAGGCCATCTACTTCGGCGCGGTCGGGTCCAAGAATGTGCCCGACCACGTCACGGTGTGGGAGCTCATTCTTCCCATCCGCCAGACCTTCGATCAGTATGTGAACCTCCGGCCCATGCGTCTGCTCCCCGGTCTGAAATCGCCGCTTCTCGGCCGCGGCCCCGCCGACATCGACATGGTGTGCGTGCGAGAGAACACGGAGGGCGAGTATTCCGGCGTGGGCGGCTTCGTCCACCGCGGACGCCCCGGCGAGCTGGCGACCGAGGTGGCGACATTCACCCGAGCCGGCATCGAACGAGTCGTTCAATTCGCGTTCGAGCTGGCGCGAACCCGGCCGAAGAAGCTGGTCGCTTCCGCCACGAAATCGAACGCCCTGAGGCATTCGATGGTTCTATGGGACGAGGTGGTCGAGGAGGTCGCCGGCCGATTCAAAGATGTCACGGTTCGCCGGTATCACGTGGACGCCCTCGCAGCCCGGATGGTGACTCATCCCGACACTCTCGATGTGATCGTGGCGAGTAATCTCTTCGGCGACATCCTGACCGACCTCGGCGCCGCCATTTCCGGGTCGCTCGGCACGGCCCCTTCGGCGAATCTCGACCCGACGCGCCTGAACCCTTCGATGTTCGAGCCTATCCACGGATCGGCTCCCGACATCGCGGGGCGCGGAATCGCGAATCCGATCGGAGCGGTCTGGGCGGGCGCCATGATGCTCGAGTTTCTCGGCGAGAAGCAGGCGGCGGCGCGAATCGTTCGTGCCATCGAGAAGGTGACCTCCGAAGGGAAGGTGAGAACCCCCGACCTCGACGGCTCGGCCACCACCGCGGAGATGACCCACGCGCTCCTGGACGCGCTCTGAGCCGACCGGTCTTGCGGAAAAACATCTCTTCAGGCACAAAGTGGGAGCCCGTGGTCGGCTACTCGCGGGCGGTCAGAGTCGGACCCCACATCCATGTGGCTGGAACCACCGCCATAGACGGTGCCGGAACGTTGATCGGACCGGGGGACGCCTACGCTCAGACCGCGTTCATCCTCCGGAAGATCGAAAACGCCCTCGCTCAGGCCGGAGCGTCGATGTCCCAGGTCGTGCGCACACGGATGTTCGTCACCGACATCTCCAGATTCGAAGAGATCGGGCGAGCCCACGGCGAGGCCTTCCGCGATATCAGGCCCGCCTCCACGATGGTTGAGGTCAAGGCCCTCGTCGACCCCGGCATGCTGATCGAAATCGAAGCCGACGCCTATCTGGAGCCTGATTGAGGAGGAACCGTCTGATGGACCTGTCAGGAAGTGTCGTCGCCATCACCGGCGCCTCTGCGGGGATTGGCCTCGCCGCCGCGCGGGCCGTCTC
>JANLWV010000066.1:0-3236 GCA_031364765.1 Vicinamibacteria bacterium | reverse complement strand
CGCCCGCATCCGCGGCATCCTCGATCGCGCGTCCATCCCGTGGCAGACCCAGACCCCGAAGGTGGGCGTGGGCGGCGGCGGGACCATCGGTCAGTTCTTTTCGGACTGGGACATGGAAGTCATCGACATGGGCGTGCCTCTTTTGTCCATGCACTCAACTTTCGAAATCTCATCCAAAGTCGACACCTGGAACTTCTACCGGTTCATGTCGGCGTTTTTCGTGGCGCCCTAGCCGGACAGGAGAGCGCGCACCGCCTTCGACCACTGCACCATGTCATCACTACGGAGATACCCCTCATGAGCCCCCTTTCACCCAATCGCCGCGACTTCCTCAAGACATCAGGACCGGTGGCGCTCGGAGCTGCGATCGCCACCGCCGGCCCCGCCAACGCGCAGCCGGGCGACGCCTCGCTCCCCGCTCCCATCGCGGAACTCAAGCCGATGACCGCGGGGGTCGCTCCGATCACGACTGAGGAGCGCAGGGTCCGAATGGCCAAGGCCCAGGCCTTGCTGGCTGAAACCGGGATGCAGGCGCTGGTCATCGCCTCGGGCACATCGCTCGACTACTTCACGGGAGCGCGCTGGGGACTCTCCGAGCGTTTCTTCGGCTGCATCATCACCCGCGAAGGGGACCCGGCCTGGGTGACGCCCGCCTTCGAGAAGGCGCGCGCGCTGGAGCAGGTGAAGATCGGCAAGGATGTGCGCGCCTGGGAAGAGCACGAATCACCTTCGGCCCTGGTGGCCACGATTCTGAAGGACCGGGGGGTCAGCACCGGGAGGATTGGCATTGAAGAGACGATGCCTTTCACGTTCGCCGACGCCATCGCGAAGGCGGCGCCCGCCACCCAGATCGTGAATGGGACTCCCGTCACCGCGGGCTGCCGGATGATCAAGGATGCGCACGAGATTGCCCTGATGCGACGCGCCGGCGAGATCACCGTCGCCGCGCACCGCGCGGTGTTCGCGTCGCTCAAGGAAGGCATGACCCAGGATCAGGTGGGCGGGCTTTCAGCCTCCGCCCACCGGAAGCTCGGAATGAACGGCGGCTCCCTGGTGCTGTTCGGGAAGGACGCGGCTTTCCCGCACGGGACCACCACGCCCCAACCCTTGAGGGCCGGCGACGCTGTTTTACTGGACGGGGGCGGTCGCCTCCACGGTTATGCCAGCGACATCACCCGCACCGGCATTTTCGGGGCGAAGCCGACGGAGCGCCAGCGCCTGATCTGGGACACCGTACGCGAGGCGCAGGATGCTGCGTTCCGGGCGGCCAAGCCCGGCATCGAGTGCCAGGCCGTCGATGCGGCCGCGCGCAAGGTCGTCACGGATGCGGGCTTCGGCAAGGACTATGAGATGTTCGGACACCGCGTCGGCCACGGTATCGGGATGGACGGCCACGAATGGACCTACTTCGTGCGCGGCAACCAGACCAAGCTCCGGCCGGGGATGTGCTTCTCCGACGAGCCGGGGATCTACATCTACGGGGAGATCGGTGTTCGCCACGAGGACGTCATTTTCATCACGGAGACAGGAGCCGAGAACATGACGAAGTGGTCGGGGACGCCGGAAGACCCAGCGATCGTTTGAACCGCGAGACGCCGGTCCGTCCATGTGCAAGTCGGAACATAGGTGACACTTCAGCACGGGTACATGGGTGACACTTTTTCCTAGATTTCCGGAGGAGCGGAAACAGGGATATCGGCCTGTTGAAAGAAGTGAGATTGAGCGTCGTAGACGCCCAGATCGATGCCGGCGAAGGACAGCAGCCAGGTGTCGTCTTCAAGCTCTCTGATTCCGATTCGCTCTCCAGCCAGGGCTCCAGAGACAAAGAACGATCCATTTCGTCGGCGAATCACGTTGGTGTGTCCGGAACGGTCGACCTTGATCACATCGTCGTGAAGCGGGTAGTCGAGTGCCTTCGCGACGAAAACCTGGCTCGATGGTTGATAGAGCTTGGCCGGCGTGGCCATTCCCAGCGCCTCGTGCGGTCGTACGTTGTTGTAGGTTTCGACGAAGCAGTCGAAGCGTTCCTGCTGTTGCAACAGGTTTCTGGCCGCCGGACGGGTCGTTTCTGCTTTGAGCGTTCTATGCATCCGTTCGTGCCGGCCGTTCTGCTGAGGCTCGCCACTTTCGATTCGCTCGGGACGAATTCCCTGCTTGATCCAAAACACCGAAAGGCGAGTCAGTCCGAGTAGTCCACAGCTCGCGAATGGAGCGCCGTTGTCGGTTCGAATGACCTTGGGCAATCCGTATCTCGTGAAGGCCTCCTCAAATGCGATGCGGGCCTCCTCGAGGTTGATTCGTTCAAAGGCATCGACGGCGATAAGGAATCGGGTTGCGTCATCCGAGACGGTGAGGGGATAGCAATAGTTGGCGTTTCCTAAGCGGAACTGGCCTTTGTAGTCCGCACACCACACCTCATTGGCTGACGTCGCTTGCGTGAGGTGATCTGGAAACGATGGAACACGGTTCCGGCGTCGATGCGGAGTGACCAGGCCCTCTCGATCAATCAGAGAGCCGATCGCAGTGGTTCCCGGCATGGGAATTCCGGGGTGAAGCCCTCGCAACACCTCCAACAGTTTTCTCGGCCCCCAGGTTGGGTGCTTCCGCCTGAGCTCCAAGACAAGGTCGGCGACCGGCCCTCGAAGACGACGGTTCCTTATCGGCGCCCGGCTCTGGTCGCCGAGACCAATCAGCCCGAGCCGCTCAAATCGTTCCTTGAACTTGTAGCCCGTCTTTCGGCTGATTCCGTAATGCAGGCAGAGATCGGACATTCGCTCCCCGGCGTTCAGCCGCGTGATGAAACTCATTCGCTCGTTCACAACTGATGACTCTTTCCAGGACATCGGCTCCTCCCAATGCCCTAAATCTGTCACCTATGTAAGCGTGCTATTTCGTCACCTATCTACCCGTTCTGCACCGTGAGACGTCACGAACGAGCAGGGTCTACGTGCACGTTCACGAACATCGCGGGTCGCTTCGACAGGATTGGGTTCGGTCTCAGCTCAGCGACCGGTTCGGGATCTGACGCGCACGACGTCGAATAGCACCGACGTTCACCAACCATCAAACGGAATCTACGTTTACGGTCACGAACCAGTTAACGCGAAGTACGTCCACGTTCACGGGGTTTCGCGGATGGAAACGGGAGTTCGTGCTAGGCCCCCGCTTTCGCGGGGGTGACGTGGGTGTTCAACCAGCTTGGTAGTGGTGCGGGTTCGCGGGGGCACGCGCGGTGC